>DATLNZ010000160.1 GCA_035536535.1 Actinomycetota bacterium
CTTCAGGATTCCCTCGGCCCTGCGGACCAGCTTCTGGACCGCCCTGTCCCGCTCGGACGTCGCCTCGCGATAACCCTTGGCCTCAGCGCCGCTGGCGGCCCGCCTCTGCGCTAGCCGCAGCCGGTCCCCCGCCTCGACCGCCTCTTTCAGCTCGTGGGGATGCGAGCGAGCCAGCTGGTTGACAGCCCACGCAGACGGCGTCGGCCTTCGCAGTGCCTTCACCCCGGCCGCGCGCTCCTTATCCCCCGCCGCCCGCAGTTCCTTGGCCAGGCGGTCGCGTACGGTCACGAATTCGTCCGGTCGTACCCCGTACAGCTCGTCCAGCGGGTCCATCGGTCCAAATGATCGCGCACGAACCCGCACCGGCGGCTCGACCTGGCGTCGATAAACTGGAGATCTCTCTCCCCCGGCCCGCGGACGAAAGGAACCCGTGAGCCAGCAGTTGACCCACCCCCAGGCCGGCGCCTCCCCCGTGGAGGCCGAGTTCAGCGTCTCCGGCATGACCTGCGGCTCGTGCGCCGCGCGCGTTGAGCGCGTCCTGAGCCGCAAGCCGGGAGTGCAGCAGGCGGCGGTGAACTTCGCCACCGAGCGCGCGACCATCGTCTACGACCCCGGGGCCGTCACCGCCGAAGACCTCGTCACCACGGTCGGCCGCAGCGGCTATGGAATGTCCCCGGTGGAGCCGACGTCCCAGGAGGCGGCAGACGCCGAGGGGGCCCTGCAGTCGATGTGGCTCAGGCGGGTCCTGCTCGCCTGGCCGGCGGCGATCGCAGTCCTTGTGCTGTCGATGGCTTTCATGGGCAGGCGGTGGGCGGACCTGTCCGCGTTCGCGCTGACGGTCCCGATCCAGTTCTGGGCAGGGTGGCCGTTCCTGCATCAGGCGGCCGTCCGGGCCCGCAGCCGGTCGACGAACATGGACACGCTCATAGCCATCGGGACGCTGGCCGCGTTCGGCTACTCCACCTGGGCCCTGTTTTTCGGCGGACACCACACCGACCACTACTTCGACAGCGCCGCGCTGATCATCGCGTTTCTTCTGCTGGGCAGATACTTCGAGGCCCGCGCCAAGGGACGCGCCTCAACGGCCATCCGCGCGCTGCTGGAGATGGGGGCCAAGGAAGCCCGGGTTTTGGTGGACGGACAGGAGCGAATGGTTCCAGTCGACCAGGTGAAAGTCGGCGACCTGCTCGTGGTGCGTCCGGGAGAGAAGATCCCGGCGGACGGCGTGGTCACCGCGGGGGGCTCCGCGGTGGACGAGTCGATGCTCACCGGCGAGTCGGTACCCGTCGAAAAGAAGCCCGGCGACAACGTGACCGGGGCGACGATCAACGCCCACGGAGCCCTGACGGTCCGGGCGACCGCCGTGGGAGCCGACACGGCTCTGGCTCAGATCGTCCGGCTCGTGCAGGAGGCCCAGGGGACGAAGGCCCCGGTCCAGCGTCTGGCGGACAGGATCGCCGGCGTGTTCGTCCCGGCTGTTCTGGTGGTCGCCGCGCTCACCTTTGCCGGCTGGGCCGTCCTCGCGGACAACCCGGCCTCCGGACTGGTGGCCGCCGTGGCCGTGCTCATCATCGCCTGCCCCTGCGCGCTCGGACTCGCCACCCCCACCGCGATCATGGTCGGCACCGGGCGCGGGGCTTCGCTCGGTGTGCTCATCAAAGGCGGCGAGATCCTCGAGCGGTCCAAGCGCATCGACACCGTGGTCTTCGACAAGACCGGGACGCTCACAAAGGGACAGATGTCGGTCACCGACGTGAGAGCCGAGCCGGGAGGGTCCACTTCGGCGGTCCTTGTCAAAGCCGCCGCTGCCGAGTCGTCGTCCGAGCACCCGATCGCCCGGGCGATCGTGGAGGCCGGACGCGCCGCGGGTGCGGCCATCGAGGCCAGCGGGTTCACGTCCGTCACCGGCCACGGCGTCCGGGCGACCGTGGACGGCACCGATGTCTTCGTAGGCAGGCGCAAGCTCGTTGCTGAGGCGGGCCTGATCCTGGACGAGTCGCTGGAACAGGCGGCCACAGCGCTGGAGGAGCAGGGGCGCACGGCGGTGTTCGCCGGGTGGGACGGCCGTGTACGAGGCGTGATCGCGGTCGCCGATACGCTGAAGGACGAAGCCCCGGCCGCCGTCGCGCAGCTGCGTGGGATGGGTATCCGCGTGGCCATGATCACAGGCGACAACGCTCGCACGGCGGACGCGATCGCGCGGCAGGCGGGGATAAACGACGTCCTGGCAGAGGTCCTGCCGGCGGACAAGGTCACTGAGGTCCGGCGTCTCCAGGAGCAGGGACGGGTGGTGGCGATGGTGGGCGACGGCATAAACGACGCGCCGGCCCTCGTCCAGGCGGACCTGGGAATAGCGATCGGCACCGGAACGGACGTCGCGATCGAGTCATCGGACATAACCCTGCTGTCGGGGGACCTGCTGGCCGTGCCTACGGCAATCCGGCTTTCACGCCGGACGTTCCGCACGATCCTGCAGAACCTGGGATGGGCCTTCGGCTACAACGTGGCCGCCATCCCGCTGGCGGTCCTGGGACTGTTGAACCCGATCATCGCGGGGGCCGCGATGGCCTTCTCCAGCGTGTCGGTGGTCCTGAACAGCCTGCGCCTGTACCGCTTCGGGCGACGGGGAGCCTGAGCCAGCCGCCACAGACGCTAAGCGGCACTAAAGGACATCACCTCGCCGGCGCAGCCCCCACGGTCTCGGCCGGCGCTGGCCCCCGAGGGTGCGCGCGATCCGTTCCTCATCGGGCAGCGAGTCCCACGCGCGCTGGGCGGCATCCCGGAACAGCGCGCGCAGCGTCTTGACGTGCACGGGGTCGATCTTCATTCCCTGGAAGTTGTACCGGCTCAGCTTGAGGTAACCGGCTCGGACAACGGCCCTGACTGCCGCCTTCTCCTTGTCCGTTAACGGGAAGGTCCATCCGTTGTCGTCCACGACCCGTTGCGACAACCCGGCGACGACATCCCGTGGGCCTTCCTTCGATCGCGGCTCACGGCCGCCGGCCTGATGCTTCTTCTCCACGGCTTCCTCCGGGCGCGCCTTCTGACTGGGAGCAGCAGTGCCCGGGGTGGGAGTCGAACCCACAACGCCCTTGCGGGCAGGGGATTTTAAGTCCCCGGCGTCTGCCGATTCCGCCACCCGGGCCCCCGCCAGTGTAGGAGCCCTAGGACGGCTATCGTCCGGGCCGCCCCCTATACTCCTGACCTGATGGAGTCGCGTCTGCGTCGCCGGATGGTGGTGTTGGGGCTGGCCGCTACGGGTGTGGTCGCCGGACACGCCGCAGGTTACGCGATCGCCTTCCCAGGGGAGTCGCTCCGCCGGCAGATCCTGGCGCAGACCGGGCACGGCTGGTTGTCCTGGGGGACGCTCCTGGCCGCGGGAATCGGATTCATGGCCGCCGCCGCCATCTTCGTCGCCGGGTCCCGCCGCATGACCTCTGGACGAGGCACCTCGCTGTACCTGCAACTCGCCACGCTTCAGGTCACCGGCTTCTTGGCCATTGAGGCGGCTGAGCGCCTGGCGTCCCACCATCCACATGGCCCCGGCTGGCGCGCCGTATGGATCGGAGTGCTCGTGCAGCTGCTCGTGGCAGCGGCCAACGTCCTGCTTTCGCGGACGGCCCACTCTGCCGGCCGTGTTCTTGCGGCTCGGCGCGGGACTCAGTGGCCTACGCGCGCTCTTCGCATCTCTCTTCCTGAGAGCCTGGTCTTCGTTCGACCCGCCCCTGGCTCCCCGGGCGCTCGCGGCCGCGCTCCGCCCTTCGGCTTCCTCGCCAGCTGAACGCAGCTTCTCCTCCAGCGAGGAAGGGAGCCTTCAATGAGGTATCGCTTTGCTGCCGTGCTTGCGGCCGTGATCTTGTCCGCGGGTCCGGCGGCAGCCCACGAGACAAAGCCCGCCGGGCCGCTGCGCGTTGCGGTCGGGTGGTCCACCGAGCCCCCGTACGCGGGGCTGGCCAACGCCGTCGAGGTGACTGTTACGGATGCGGCCGGCAGGCCGGCCACGGATGCGTCGCTCAACGTCGTCGTCACTTTCGGCCCCCGTTCCAGCAGCGCTCTGCCTCTTGCGGCGACACCCGGGACCCCCGGACGGTACGCCGTGACGCTGGTCCCTACCCGGCCGGGCGACTACGCGTTCCGCGTAACGGGGCAAGCCGCCGGCCAGGCGGTCGATCTCAACTACACCTCCCGCGAGAAGATGATCGAGCCGGTCCTGAGCAGTGGCTCGGCTCAGTTCCCGTCCCGCGAACCGTCGGCTGCGGAACTCGCCTCGAGGACGCAGAGGCTTTCGTCCAGGGTGGATTCGGCTCTGGCGGACGCCGCCCGCGCACGATTGGAGACGAAGGTCGTGGCGGTGGCGGCCCTCCTGGCCCTCGTGCTGTCGGTCGTCTCCCTCCGGAGACGCAAGACGGATGCGTAGAGCGGTCGTCGCGCTTGTGGGGGCCGTTGCCGTCCTGCTCCCAGCCGGGCCCGCTCAGGCTCACGCGGTCCTGGTGTCGTCGTCGCCCCCGGCCGGTTCATCAGCCGAGTCCGCTCCGGCAGCGGTGCGCCTGACCTTCAGCGAGCACCCGGAGCCGAGGGCGTCGTCCGTTGTCATCCTGAACGCCGCAGGCACACAGGTGGCCTCGGGATCCGGAGTAGCGCCGGACGACCCGTTGACGCTGTCCGTCGCCACGTCCGGGCTGGCCAACGGCAGCTACACGATCTCCTGGCGCGTGCTGTCCAGAGTGGACGGACATCTCACCGCCGGTTCCCTTTCTTTCGGAGTCGGAGAGCCGGCGCAGTCGGGTGAAGCATCGGCAGCCATGCCCAAATCCTCCCCCATCGGCACAGCGGGGCGTGTCCCGCTGTACGCCGGGCTGATCGTCCTGCTCGGTGGTTCGGCCGTCGCGGCAGTGGAGTGGTCCCGCATCTCGCGTCGAGCGTTGCTGCGCCTGCTGAGGACGGCCTGGCTGGCCGCCATGGGTGGCGTCGCTCTTCTCGCCACAGGGCAGGCCCGCGACTCGGCGCTCGGCCTCACTTCCTACCTGCAGACGAGCGTCGGCCGGGCCGCGGCCGGACGCGCCGTCGCGGTGTCCTGCGCGGGCCTTTCCCTGCTGCTGGCGGCGCGCATGGTCAAGGGCCGGGTCCGCGAGGCGCTGGCCTTCACGGGCGGTGCTTGCGCGGCCGCCGTCTGGATCCACGTCGCCTCCGGACACGCGGCCGCCCAGCGCTCCGCGACGGCAGCCGTCGCGATTCAAGTCGCGCACGTCCTGGCGGCGGGACTGTGGATCGGAGGACTCGCAGCCATCGCCGCGGGAGTCCGATCGCCGGGCGCAGATGCGTCCGCGTCCGTGCGCCGGTTCTCCACCATCGCCGGGATGGCGTTGGTCGTAGTCGTCGTAACAGGCACGCTGAGGGCTGTGGACGAGGTCGGCAGCTGGGACAGGCTCACGGGCACATTCTTCGGACGCCTGGTGCTGGCGAAGGTGTGTCTGCTCGTCCTGCTCGCACTGCTCGGGGCCATGAATCGCTACCGGCACGCACCGCGTGCGTCGTCCACCCTTACTCCCCTGCGCAGGACGTCCGTCGCCGAGCTGTCCCTGGCTGCGGTCGTAGTGGTCGTGACGGCGCTACTGGCGAGCAATCCGCCCGCGTCGGTGGCCGATGCCACACCAGCTTCCGTCACCGTCTCCGGAACGGACTTCGGCACGGCAGTGCGGGCGAGACTGCGGGCTACCCCCGGCTTTCCCGGTACCAACGAGTTCGTCCTGACGCTCACGGACGCAGACTCGCGCCAACCATTCACCGCGGACGAGGCGTCGCTGCGGTTCTCGCTGTCCGGTCGATCCGATCTCGCCCCTGCGACCCTCGACCTCCAACGACAGGGGCCGGGACGCTTCACGGCCCCCGGCGCCACCCTCTCGATCCAGGGACGGTGGCAGGTGCTGGTGACTGCACGCCGGGGCATCGACACGTTCGAGATCCCCCTCGCCCTCACCACCAGGCAGCGGCCGCAGCAGGTGGACGTGGTGGAGGCACCGGGACAGCCGGCTCTGCACACGGTGACTCTCGAGGACGGGTCGTCTGTACAGGTGTACGCAGACCCACAGCGCCCCGGACCCGCGGAGCTGCACGTGACGTTCTTCAACCCTCGAGGAGGAGAGCTCGCCGTCGGCGACGTGAACCTACGGCTGCGGGCGCCCGGAGCGCCCGCAGCCGAGAAGACGCCGGTACGCGTGTTCGGACCGGGCCACGTGGTGGCCGACGTCACGCTCACCCCAGGCAGCTGGGCAGTCGAGGTGAATGCAACCGCCGCAACCGGCCCCCCGCTGGCCGCCCGGCTGTCGATCCGCGTAGGACCGTGAGGAGGACCCCGTGAGAAAGGCCGTCGCCGTCGTCCTGGCCCTGACGTCCTGGTCGTGCGCCCGGGGGTCGCCTCAGTCGACTCCGGCCCCGCCCACTCCGGCGCGCATCGCATCCACCGCCACCGTGGACCTTGTTACGCCCAAGCCGGGCGCGGTCGTCCAAGGCCCGAGGGTGGACGTGCGGATCGCGCTGAACGGGGGAGAGATCAGGACGGAAACCAGCCGCGACCTCAAGCCCGACCTGGGGCACCTGCACCTGCTTCTGGACGGCAAGGTCGTGTCGATGAACTACGGGCTCGAGCAGAAGCTGGACGTCGCGCCCGGAGACCATCTGCTCCAGGTCGAGTTCGTCGCGCTGGACCACGGCCCGTTCAGTCCCCGAATCACCGACACCTCCAACTTCACCGTCAGATGAGCGCCGTCGCCACCTCCGCAACCGACATCAGGCCGGCCTTGGTGGCAGCCGGGCTCCTGCTGCTCGTAGCGCGGCGGCCGGTCCCCGGAGCAGTCGCAATGACGGTCGCGGCCGGATCGCTCGCAGTCGCATCGCGGGGGCAGCGAGCCCGGCGGGTGCGGCCACTACACGCGGGCCTGGTCACGGCGCTGGGCATTGTCGCGTTCGCCGCATCGCGCCTCTTCGGCCGGGCGACCCCGCTTCCGGCACCACCGCTGACGATTGCGGCGGACGTCGTCGCGGCAGTCGCGGAGGAGGCCTTCTTCCGTCACCTCATGTTCCAGGTACTGCAGCCGTTCGGGCCCGTGGTGGCGGTCGCCGGTACGGCGGCTGCGTTCGCCGCCATCCACATCCCGATGTACGGACTGCGCTCGGTGCCGTTGAACTTCGCCGCCGGACTTCTGTTCGGCTGGCAGCGCCACGCCACCGGAACCTGGACTTCGCCCGCTGCCTCACACGTGATCGCGAACCTGCTCAGCAGGTGATTGGAGAACGGAAAATGACAAGAGCTGCAGCGTTGGCAGTGTCACTGCTCATCGCCGCCGCATGCGCGCCGGCCACCGAGTCGGAGCCGATCGTCATCGGTGCCGTCTACCCGACCGGTGGGGGCCAGGGTCCGGGCGGCATCGAGGAGTACCAGGGACTGCGCGTGGCGGCTGACCTCGTCAACCGCGCCGGCGGAGTCCGCGGCCGGGACGTGAGGTTGCGCCTGGAGCAGGCCGACTCGTCGGACCAGGCTCCCGGAGCGGTGGACCGCTTGGCGGCACGCGGCATCGAGATCGTGGCCGGCAGCTACGGGAGCACGATCAGCCGCCCAGCGGCGGAACGAGCGGCGGACAACCGGATGCTGTTCTGGGAGACCGGGGCCGTCGGCGAGATCGGCATGGCGCCGGGGCCCGGACGGCGCTTCTTCCGCGTGACCCCGACCGGAGAGGTCCTGGGCAAGGCAGCCGTGGAGTTCGTCCGGGACCAGGTCGGACCGCTGGTCGCCCCCGGTGTCTCGCTGCGGTGGTCGGTCGTGTACGTGGACGACGTATACGGACGCTCGGTGGGCACCGGCGCCGTCGAGGAGATCCGGCGAGCCGGACTCACGCTGGCCAGAGCCATTCCCTACCGGCTGCAGGGGGCCGACTACGCCGCCATAGCGCAAGAGATCGGCGAAGCAGGCACAGACGTCCTCGTCGTGTCGTCCTACCTGGACGACGCCGTCGCCCTCCGGCGCGAGACGGTCCGTCAGAGGATCCCCCTCAAGGCAAGCATTGGGACAAGCTCCAGCTACTGCATGAGGGAGTTCGGGGAGCTGATGGGAGACGACGCCGTGGGGCTGTTCGCCTCGGACAAGCCAACCGGCATGGCGATCGACCCTGGGCGGCTGTCGCCGGAGGCGTCGCGGACCCTCACGGAGGGCCGCGACGAGTACAAGCGCCGATTCAAAGACGAGATGACCGCTCCCGCGCTCGCGGGCTTTGCGGCCGGCTGGGCGCTGTTCCACCACGCACTTCCAAAGGCGAATGGGCTCGATGCTGACTCTGTCGCCGTTGCCGCGCGCGCGCTAAACCTGCCGGACGGGTCACTGCCCAACGGTGGCGGACTCCGCTTCGGCGGCACGGAGGGCCAGAGCGCCGGTGCCAACATCAGGGCAGCGCGGGTCATCTGGGAGTGGGTGCGCCCGAAGACGAGAGCCATCGTCTGGCCCCCCGCGTTCGCGAACGAGCCGATCCGGGCGAAGGCGCTGACATGACGCGCAAGGTCTGGCTCTGGGGACTGGCAGCGGCCACGCTTTACGCGGCCGTCGCCGCCGCCACGTTCGGCACGAACACCCTGCCGTCACGTCCACTGTTCGATGGCCTTGCCCCGCCTGTGCCGTACAACTGGGTCGAGCCGCCGCGGGGGCTGAAGAAGGCGGCCAAGCCGACCGGCGCTCAGGACACCATCCCCCTCGACGACACAGGCTCCGCGGAGAAGTCGATCGCCACGGTCGACGGCCAGGCCTTCTTGGTGTTCAAGAAGGGTTCCTTCGCCCCGCAGAGCGGCGAGACCGGGGTTTCCGTCACCCTGGAGCCCGTTTCGATCAACGCGATCCCGGCAAAACCTCCGGGGGACAAGAAGTTCGACGGCAACGGTTACAGGGTTCGCGCGACCTACCAGCCCTCGGGCCGCGTGGCGTCGCCGACCCAGACCATGACGGTGGTTCTGAGGTACGCCCGGCATGGCACTCACGTCTTCGCCGTGCCCGCGCGTGGGCGTCCGCGGCAGTTGAAGTCGACGGCTACCGCCGCCAACCTTCAGGTGTTCGCCGAGTCCGACACCCTCGGGACGTTCGTCCCGGTCGGCAACCCCGCTCCCCCGCCCAAGAGCGACCTGCGGACACGCCTGGAGTATTTGGCGGTCGGCGCGGCCGCCACCTTGCTTGGCGCCGCCGTCTACTACGGTCTTCCAGCACTCAAGCGCCGGAGGACCGTCCCGGCCCCGCCCCCGGGCAAGGGCGGCCGGGCCAAGGGCAAACCGAAACGCCGCCGATGAGCCCTCCCGACGTCCAGAGCAGACGGCCCGAGAACACCGGGACCCATCCTAGCCAGGCTGTGAGCGCATCCGGCTGATGAGCCCGTCCAGGATGTCGCTCTCGGACACGACCACCTCCTGCGCCCCCGACCACCGGACGACCTCCCGCAGGATCAGCGCCCCCGAGCCGATGACGTCCGCGCGTCCCGGGTGCATCGCGCCCAGAGACCGGATCTGGTGGGACGGCATCCGCAGCAGCGCTTCGGTCCAGTTGCCGACTTTCTCCGCGGACAGCCGGCTGTGGTGGACGCGCGACCGGTCGTAGGTCTTCAGTCCCAGCGACAGGGCCGCCAGGGTCGTCACCGTCCCGGCGACGCCGACCAGCACCTCGGCCCCCGTGACGTTCAGCTCGCGGTCGGCTTCCCGCAGCCCTTGGCGGACCAGGGCATGCGCGGCCTCGACCTCCAGCACCGACGGCGGATCGGACTTCAGGCAGCGCTCCCGGAGGCGAACCGCACCCAGGTCCAGCGACCACACCGATTCGGCCCGCCCAGTCCCGCGCACGAGTTCGGTCGATCCCCCGCCGATGTCCACCACGAGCGCAGGCTCGGCGGGCAGTCCGGACGTCGCGCCTTCGAACGTCAGCCGTCCCTCGTCGGCCCCCGTCAGAACCTCGACCTCCACCCCGGCCACCGACCGGACCGCTTCGCAGAACTCATCGCGGTTGGCCGCGTCGCGCAGGGCGCTCGTCGCCGCGACGACGCTCCGGGACGCTCCCAGCCCCCGCGCCCGCCGGACGTAGGAGCCGACCACGGCCACCGTCCGCTCGACCGCAGCCGCCGCCAAGACCCTGGTCGCGTCGACGTCCTGGCCCAGGCGCGTCACCTCCACCAGCCGGACGACCTCCCGCCCGTCCGGCTCGGTGACCAGCAGCCGGACGGTGTTCGTCCCCACGTCGATGGCGGCGAGCCTGCTCATGGCGCAGGGACGTCCACGCACGGCGGGGGCCGCAGGACCGGACCCGCCACCTCCTCCACCCAGGCCCCCACGGGGTTGCCGCCGCAGACGGCGTGGTGCGCGTAGTGGGAGTGCAGGCACTTCACGCGGTCGGCCGGACCTCCGCCGACGCCGCCCGCACCGTCGAGCACATGGATGGAGTCCCGCCGCGCCACGTAGTCGGCCTGGGCGTCGTCGAACGCGCGGCGGAAGTCGTCGTCATCACGGAGCCGATCGTTGAGCTCGCGCATCCGGCCGTCACCTTCGAGCCTGCCGATCTCGGAACAGGCGCGCCTGCAGGTGAGCCAGTACAGCGTCGGGAACGGACTTCCCCCGGCCAGCGGATGTGTCTCCACCACGGCGGGCAGCCCGCACGGGCACCGGACCGCTACCCGCGCCGGCTCAAGGACGCGCCGCTGGAGCTGCAGAGACACTGCCTGGCGGTCGGCGGGGCTGAGCCCGAACGGCTCGGACGTGCTAACCCTGCTTGCCGCGGAGGTTGCGCTTGATGTCGGCCAGGCGCTCGTTGGACCGCCGAAGGTAGCTCTTGAGCATCTTCTCGAACTCAGGGTCCGAACCCTTCCGCAACGGCCTTCGGTCGCGCGGGTCGGGCTCCTGAAGCGCCTTGATGGACAGGTCGAGCTTGCCGTCGGGCTTGGTCCCCATCACCTTGACGCTGACCCGGTCGCCTTCGCGAAGGAACTCCTTGACGTCCTTCACGTACGCCCGGTCGATCTGCGAGATGTGAATGAGACCCTTCTCGCCGTTGTCCAGATCGATGAAGGCGCCGTACGGTGCGATCTTCGCGACCGCGCCTTCCACCGTCTCGCCGACTTCCGCCATCAAACCTCCTGTGGGAAACCCATCGTAGAAACGCCCCTAGGGGGCGTCAACCGGCTACTTCAGCTCGACCGTGGCGCCCGCGCCCTCGAGCGCGGCCTTGATCTTCTCGGCCTCGTCCTTGGCGATACCCTCGCGGACCGGCTTGGGAGCCCCGTCCACAAGGTCCTTGGCTTCCTTGAGCCCGAGCTGGGTAACGGCGCGAACTTCCTTGATGACCTGGATCTTCTTGTCTCCAGCGGACACCAGCACCACCGTGAACTCGTCCTGCTCCGCGGCGGCGGCGGCGCCGTCGCCTCCGGCTGCACCGGCTCCGGGAGCCGCTGCGGCCATCGGGGCGGCAGCCTGGATCCCGAACTCGTCCTGCATCTTCTTGGCCAGGTCGGCCGCCTCCAGGACGCTCATCTCCTTGATTGCATCCAGCAGGTCGTCAACGCTCATTTTCGCCATGACTGTCACTCTCCTCTGCTTGCCAGCTGCTCCAGCACGTACACGATGCGGCCGAGCGGCGCCTCCAGCGTCGCTGCGATCGCAGAAAGCCCGGACGTAAGCGATCCGGCCACCTTCGCGCGGGACACGTCCAGCGGATCGACCGTGGCCAAAGCCTCGGTATCGCCCGCCGTCATCACCCGCCGGTCCAGCAGCCCGCCCTTGATGACCAGGCCCGGATTGTCCTTTGCGAAACCCGTGAGGGCCTTGGCGGCCGCGACCGGGTCCCCGTAGCAGTAGGCGACCGCGGTCGGACCCTGAAGCAGGTCGTCCAGGCCCTCGATGCCCAGCTCGGTCGCCGCCCGCAGGGTCAGCGTGTTCTTCACGACCCGGTACTCGACCTCGGTCTGCGCGAGGCGGGTGCGCAGGTCGCCCAGCTGTCCGACCGTCAGCCCCCGGTACTCCGTGAGCACGACGGTGCCCGCCCGCTCCAGGCTGTCGCGGATGGTCGCGATGGCCTCGACCTTCTCGGGCCGGACCTTGACCTCGTAGCCTTCCTTCATGACAAAACCCCCGTCCCGTTCGGACGAGGGCCGAAGTCAATCCGCGGTGTGCGACTGACCTCGGCAGGCGCCTGGTGAGGCGTTCGCCCTTGCGGGACCTGCTGTCTACGGCGTCAGAAGTATAGCGGAGCGGACTGCGCTCCCTGACGTGCTGCTGACTACTCTCCGGACTTCGCCCCTATGACGTCCTTCGGAGCGATGTTCGGGTCGATCTTGAGGCCCGGGCCCATCGTCGAAGAGAGGGTGATCCCCTTGACGTACTTGCCCTTGGCGGTGGCCGGCTTGGCGCGGATGAGCTCCTCCAGCGCGGCGGCGAAGTTGCGCACCAGCGCCTCGGACTCAAACGACGCCTTGCCCAGGATCAGGTGGACGTTGCCGGTCTTGTCCGTGCGGTACTCGACCCGGCCCCCCTTGATGTCCTTGATGGCCTTGCCCACGTCTACGGTGACGGTGCCGGCCTTCGGGTTGGGCATCAGCCCGCGCGTGCCGAGCGTCTTTCCGATGCGCCCGACCTTCGGCATCATGTCGGGGGTCGCCACGGCGACGTCGAACTCCAGCCACCCGCCGGTGATCCGCTCGATGAGGTCATCGGCGCCGATGATGTCGGCGCCGGCCTCCTCGGCCTCGCGCGCCTTGTCGCCCTGGGCGAACACCGCTACCCGGACCGTCTTGCCGGTCCCCGCGGGCAGAGCCACCGTCCCGCGGATCATCTGGTCCTGCTTGCGAGGGTCGATCCCGAGCTTGAACGCGACCTCGACCGTCTCGTCGAACTTCGCGCTGGCGCTCTTGCGGATGACCTCGATCGCCTCGGGAGCCGAGTGGATCTTGTCGCGGTCGATCTGCTCGTGGACCGCCTTGAGTCTCTTGCCAACCTTGGCCATGGCTACTCCACTGTTACGCCCATGGAGCGGGCGGTCCCTTCGATGATCTTCATCGCAGCGTCTATGTCGTTTGCCGTGAGGTCCGGCATCTTCGCCTCGGCGATGTCCCGGACCTGGCGGCGCGACAGCTTCGCGACCTTGTTGCGGTGTGGCTCCGCAGACCCCTTCTCGATGCCGGCGGCCTTTCGGATCAGGACTGCGGCCGGCGGAGTCTTGAGCTGGAAGTCAAAGGAACGGTCGGCGTAGATCGTCACCTCGACCGGGATGATCGTCCCGACCTGGCTGCGCGTCGCGTCGTTGTACTGCTGGATGAACTGCCCGATCGCCACCCCGTGCTGTCCCAGAGCCGGACCGACAGGGGGAGCCGGGGTCGCCTGACCCGCCGGCAGCTGCAGCTTAAGGATCGTCGTTATCTTCTTGGGCTTTTTGGACATGACCTTGCCTTTCTAGATCTTGGCTACCTGGTCGAACGGCAGGGTGACCGGGGTCTCGCGGCCGAAGATGTCCACCAGGACGACGACCGTCTGCTGGTCCATGTTGATCTCCGAGATCGGACCGCTCATCCCCGCGAAAGCGGTGGCCGTCACCTGGACGACCTCGCCCTGCTCGAACTCCAGCCGCGGACGCAGCCTCTCCTCGGTCTTCGGCGCGAGGATCCTGTTGACCTCGGCGTGCTCCAGTGGCGCGGGCTTGGCTCCCGTCCCGACGAAGCCTGTGACGCCGGGGGTGTTGCGGACGACGTACCAGGAGTCGTCGTCCAGCTCCATGCGCACGAGGATGTAGCCGGGGAAGACCTTTTTCTGGACCAGCTGCCGCTTGCCCGCCTTGAGCTCCATGACCTCTTCGGTCGGGACGACCACGTCGTAGATCTTGTCCTCCATGTTCATGGACTGGATCCTGGACGCCAGGTTCGCCTTCACCTTGTTCTCGTAGCCGGCGTAGGTGTGGACGACAAACCACTCGCCCGGCAGGAACAGGTCCGGACCCTCGTCCTCTTCCTCGTCGTCGGCGTCGGCGTCAACGTCCGCATCCTCGGAGGCGGCCTCGGGCGCGGAGTCCTCGACTGGAGCCTCGGAGGCGGGCTCGGGCGCGGGATCCTCGACTATCGACTCGGGAGTCTCGGGGACTTCGTCCACGACAGGCTCGTCGGTAGCGACGCTCGTGTTCGTCTGCGCCTCCTCGATGTCCGGAGGCGACACTTCGGTGTCGTCTGGCCTCATGGCGCCGCGGTATCTCCGGGCCTGAGCAGGGCGACGATCGCCTTTGCGAACCCGAGGTCGAGCACGAACACGATTCCGGTCAAAAGCAGGACGACGACCACGACGACCGTCGAGTACGTCACGACCTCCTGCGCGCTCGGCCAGATCACGCGGCGCAGCTCACCCTGGATCTCGCGGATGAACTGGCGCATCTTCACGCGCTCCCTGCGCTGCGGCGGGGGCACGGGCGGACGGGCGCGGGCGACGTCCTTTTCGGCCGACTGCCTGTCGCGCTTCATCCGGCGCTTGATCTCGCGATTCACGACGTGACCTTTCCGTTAGTTCGTGCTAGCAGGGCCGGAGGGAATCGAACCCCCAACCCCCGGTTTTGGAGACCGGTGCTCTGCCAATTGAGCTACGGCCCTAGGAATGCGTGAACAACAAGTATAGACACGCCACCAGCGGCCTCGCGCGGGGCAGCCGATGCCGGCCCATTCCGGTTCGGGGGCAAGCGGCCTTGGGGGGGCTCAGGCCGCGACGGGGCGGACTTTGCGCTTGGCGACCACCAGCCCGACGGCGGTAGCAGCCGCCGCGGCCCCCATGGCCGCGCTGCGCCAGAACATCGGGTGGGACACGGCGTTGCGCGCCCAGCGCATGCGGGACCTGCTGAGCAGCGTCAGCAGCTGTGCCTCGAGCATCTCCGGGGGCTCGGCCAAGGACGTGGCCAGCGAGGACAGCGAGACACCCATCTGTTCCGCCCGGCGCATCTCGGTGCGGCACTCCGGACAGCCGTCCAGGTGGGGAGCCAGGGCGTGCATCGGCGAGTCCTGCGTCCAGATCATCCTTCGGACGGTGCTGCAGTCGGTCATGCGATCACCTTCTCCTGGGGTCCCTCGCTGGAGGCCCATTCGGGGAACCGGGCCACGAGCTCGTCGCGCAGGCGCCTGCGGGCCCGGTGCAGCCGGACCTTGACCGCCCCCGGGGTCACACCCAGGATCTCGGCCGCCTCGTCTCCGGACATGTCGTAGACGTCGCGGAGCACGATGACCGTCCTGTACGCCTCCGGAAGTTGCCTCATAAGCTGCTCCAGCTCCTCGGCCGCCACCCTGCCGGTCACGACCGCCTCCACGTCCACCGGCGAAGCCTCGTGCTCCGCCACGTTCTCCGTCGGGATGTCCCGCCGGGTCCTGCGCCGCATCTCCGAGATGCACACGTTGCTGGTGATCTTGAAAAGCCACGTCGGAAAAGCGTCCGGTTCCCCCAGCCGCTTCAGCCCCCGGACCACCCGGATGTAAGTCTCCTGAGTGGCCTCGGCGGCGTCGTCGGGGTTGCCGAGGAGCCGCAGAGCCAGCGTGTAGGCCGCCCTGTAGGACCCCTTGATGAGGTCCTCCATCGCCTGCCGGTCGCCGCTCTGGGCGGACCGGATCATCTCCGGTGGGACGTCCACTCACTGCCTCCGTTGTTGAAAGACGCTCAAAGCGAGCATCAGGTTACCCGCCAAGGCCCGAGCGCCGACGTGCCGGGGGCCGGACAATGGCCCGTGCCCTGGAGTTGGATCCGCCCCGCAGACCACACCCTTCTGAAGGGCAGGCCGCTGCTGGACATCGGCACCGGTGACGGCCAGACGGTGGCAAACGTGTCGCCGGGCGGCCTCATCGTGGGGGTCGACCACGCGCCCGAGCCGCTTCTTCGCTCGGCACAGGCGACGGGGGTCCGGACCCTGCGAGCGGACGCCCTCCGGCTGCCGTTCAAGCCCGCCTCGTTCGGTGCCGCTTTCGCTGCGGACTTGTTCCACCACCTGGACGACGACGGACTGCGCGCGGTGCTGTCCGAGGGACTGCGGGTCGTTCGTCCGGGTGCCCCGCTGGTGGCCTGGTGGTACCTGAATCCCGGACGGCCCGGTCCGGGATCGCCGCCTTACCCGCGGCCCTACGACCTTGTCGCCTCCGTCGCCGCCGGAGCGGGGTGGCGCTCGGTGGAGCCGCTTCAGCTCGAGCCGACGCTGGAGCCAGCGCCACCGACCGCCGGCCTGGTAGCCCGAGGGGGCTGAGTCAGCGGGTCTCGCGGTGGGCCTGGTGCTTGCGGCAGGTCGGGCAGTACTTCTTGAGCTCCAGCCGGTCCTTGTGCTCGCGCTTGTTCTTCATCGTGGAGTAGTTGCGGTTCTTGCACTCCGAGCACTCCATCGTGATGATCACGCGAACTTCGCCCTTGGCCATGACAGGTCCTTTCGCCGGTAGCGCTGGAGGCTACTTGATGATCTTGGTCACTCGGCCCGCACCCACGGTGCGGCCGCCTTCACGGATGGCGAAGCGCTGGCCCTCCTCCATGGCGATGGGGGTGATCAGCTCCACGTCCATCTCGGTGTTGTCTCCGGGCATGACCATCTCCACTCCCTCCTGCAGGGTG
>DATLNZ010000161.1 GCA_035536535.1 Actinomycetota bacterium
TCGGCCTCGAGAAGCGGCGTGCGGACGGCGACGGCGTCGTCACGGGGTGGGGGTGCGTGGACGGCCGCCAGGTGTTCGTCTTCTCGCAGGACTTCACGTTCATCGGCGGGACCCTCGGTGAGGTGTTCGCCGAGAAAATCTGCAAGGTCATGGACCTCGCCGCGGCGACCGGGGCCCCCGTCATCGGCATCAACGACTCCGGCGGCGCGCGGATCCAGGAAGGCGTCGTGTCGCTGGCCGGCTACGCCTACATCTTCGACCGCAACGTCAGGTCGTCCGGGGTGATCCCGCAGATCTCGGTGATCGCGGGTCCCTGCGCCGGCGGCGCCGTCTACTCCCCCGCCATGACCGACTTCGTCTACATGGTCAAGCGCACCTCCAACATGGGCATCACCGGCCCCGATGTCGTGAAGGCCGTGACGGGCGAGGACGTGACCATCGAGCAACTCGGCGGAGCGATGACGCACGCGTCGAAGTCCGGAGTGGCGAACTTCGTGGCCGAGGACGAGCAGGACTGTTTCGCCCAGGTCCGCCACCTGCTGAGCTACCTGCCCTCCAACAACCTGGAGGAGCCGCCGTGGGCCGAGACGGGCGACCCACCCGACCGGGCGGACGAAGCACTGACGCGCGTACTGCCCGACACGGCCAACCAGCCCTACGACATGCACGACGTGATCTCAGGGGTGGTGGACCGCGACACGTTCTACGAGTACTCGCCGTACTTCGCCCCCAACATCATCTGCGGTTATGCCCGCATGGCCGGCCACGTCGTCGGGATCGTGGCCAACCAGCCGCGGATCATGGGCGGCGTCCTGGACATCGGCTCGTCGGAGAAGGCGGCCCGCTTTATCCGGACCTGCGACGCCTTCAACGTCCCTCTGCTGACCTTCGTGGACGTCCCCGGCTTCCTGCCCGGGACCAACCAGGAGTGGGGCGGGATCATCCGACACGGCGCGAAGCTGCTTTACGCCTTCACCGAGGCGACCGTCCCGAGGATCACCGTCGTCACGCGCAAGGCCTACGGCGGCGCGTACGTGGTCATGAACTCAAAGCCCATCCGCGCCGACGTCGCCTTTGCATGGCCGACGGCCGAGTTCGCCGTCATGGGGGCCGGTCCGGCGGTCAGCCTCGTCCACCGCCGCGAGATCACGGCCTCCGACGACCCGGAGTCAACGAGGGCGGAGCTGATCTCCGACTACGCCGAGCGCTTCGTGAACCCGTGGGTGGCGGCCGAACGGGGGTATGTGGACGACGTGATAGAACCGCAGGAGACGCGCGCGAGGGTGATCGACGCCCTGCTGATGCTGCGCTCCAAGCGCGAGTCGCTGCCCCAGCGCAAGCACGGCAACATCCCGCTGTGACCACGCCGCGGATCACTCCCGAACCGCCGCCGGACGAGGCCGCCGCCATCACCGCGGCGATCCGCGCACTGCTCGCGTCGGAAAAAGTTCAGTCGTCACCGCCGTCGTGGCGCGCCGCAAGCTGGGCCTCCCGCCGGGCGGGCATCACCGACATCGCCCCGCTCATGTCGCCATCGCGGCGATGGCCGTTGTCCTCACGCCTGCCCTGGGGGGGCCGCGAGTACCCGGGCCTGCTCGGCCGCGGCGACGCCCGCTAGGCCGGGCCCGACGAGGCGCGGGGCCTGCCGGACGTCATACGCTTTGAGGCCGCGCCTCTCCCTACCTAGCGCGCGCAGGAGGCTGCCCGTGGACCCGACGACCGAACAGACAAGAGCCGAGGCGAGCGCCGCCCCGGACCGCAACCTCGCGATGGAGCTCGTCCGTGTGACGGAAGCCGCCGCGCTGGGGGCCGGGCGCTGGATCGGCCGCGGCGACAAGGAGGCCGCCGACCAGGCCGCCGTGGACGCCATGAGGCTGATGATGTCCACCGTGCCGATGGCAGGCGTGGTCGTGATCGGCGAGGGGGAAAAGGACGAGGCCCCCATGCTCTACAACGGCGAGGAGGTCGGCGACGGCCAGGCCCCCGAGGTCGACGTGGCGGTCGATCCCATCGACGGGACGGGCCTGACGTCGCGCGGGCAGGGCAACGCGCTGGCGGTCGTGGCCGTGGCCGAGCGCGGGACCATGTTCGATCCCGGACCCTGTGTATACATGGAGAAGATCGCGTGCGGGCCGGAGGCCGCCGACGTGATCGACCTCGACGCTCCCGTGGCCACCAACGTGGCGCGCGTTGCCCGCGCCCACGGAATCAAGTCGGAAGACGTGACGGTGACGATCCTGGACCGCGACCGCCACTCGGACATGATCCGGCAGGCCCGCGAGGCCGGCGCCCGCGTCTTCCTCATCACCGATGGCGACGTGGCCGGCGCGATCAACGCCGCCAAGGCAGGCAGCGGAATCCATCTTCTGCTGGGCATCGGAGGCACGCCGGAGGGCGTGATCGCCGCCTGCGCCCTGAAGTGCCTGGGCGGCCAGATCCTGGGGCGTCTGCACGCGCGCAACGACGAGGAAAAGAGCGCGGCCAAGGACGCCGGGTACGACCTCGGCGCCGTCCTGACCATCAACGACCTGGTGTCGTCCGAAAACGTTTTCTTCGCGGCTACCGGGGTCACCGACGGGCTGCTACTGCACGGGGTCCGCTATCAGACGTCCCACGCCTATACGCATTCGATGGTCATGAGGTCGCAGTCCCAGACGATCCGCTGGGTCGAAGCCGACCACAGCCTGGAGAAGCTCAAGCAGCTGTCCGGGTCCAGGTACGGCGCCTGAGTCAAGGCCCGCGGCGCCGGTGACCGAGCCGAAGCTGTTCCCGCGGGGATGCGTCGCGTCGCCGCACTACCTCGCGTCGTCGGCCGGCTTGGCCGTCCTGGCCTCCGGTGGCAACGCCCTGGACGCGGCCATCGCCACGAACCTGACGCTGGGAGTCGTCACGCCGTACCTGTGCGGGTACGGGGGGGACCTGTTCGCTCTGGTGTGGGACGGGTCGCTCCACGCGTACAACGGGTCCGGTCGTGCGCCTGCCGCCGCGACGGTCGAAGCCGTCCGGGCGGCCGCCGGGACCGATGTGATGCCGGCTCTCGGCCCCCACGCGGTGACTGTGCCGGGAGCCGTGGAGGCCTGGTTCGCCCTGCTGGACCAGTTCGGGACGAGGTCCTTCGCCGACCTCGCTCAGACGGCGCTCCGGTATGCGTCCGACGGTTTCCAGCTCAGCGCGCGCGGTGCGGCGAGCATCGTCGCTTCGAGAGCCGCCTACACGCAGGACTTCGCAGCGGACTGGCGCGCCGTCTACGGAAACGCCGGACCGCAGGACGTGCTGCGGCAGCCCGACCTCGCGCGCACCATCCGGACCCTGTGTGACGGAGGACCGGACGCCTATTACCGAGGCGAGATCGCCGCCGCCATCGCGGACACGGTGCAACGCCACGGCGGGCTGCTTCAGGAACCGGACCTCGCGTCGCACACCGGTGAGTGGGTGGAACCGATGTCCACCACCTACCGCGGCCACGAGATTGTCGAGCTCCCTCCGAACACCCAGGGGGTCACTGTGCTCGAGGCGCTGAACGTGTTCGAGTCGCTCGACGAGCCCGGCGAAGCCGAGTCGCTGCACCGCCACCACCTGCTCATCGAGTCGATGAAACTGGCGCTGCACGACCGGGAGGCCCACGTAACCGACCCGCGTCACATGACCGTGCCGGCAGCGACGCTTGGGTCCAAGGAGCGGGCGCGGGACCGCGCCGGGGAAGTCGATCCCGTTTCGGCGCGCAAGCTCGTCCCCGGATCGGCCGCGGGCGGCGGCACCGTCTACCTCTGCGCGGCCGACGAGTCGGGGATGTGCGTGAGCCTCATCCAGTCCAACTACATGGGGTTCGGGTCCGCCGTGACCGTCCCCGGGTGGGGCATCAACCTGCACAACCGCGGCGCCTTCTTCTCGCTGGACCCCACTCACGTCAACGCCATGGCGCCGGGCAAGCGGACGATGCACACGCTGATCCCGGCCATGGTGATGCGGGCCGGCCGTCCGGCGATCGTGTTCGGGACCATGGGCGGCGACGGACAGGCGCAGACCCACCTTCAGCTGCTCACACGGATCCTGGACGACGGACTCGACGTCCAAGCCGCCATCGACGCGCCCAGGTGGATGGTGTCCCCTCGCGATTGGACCGTCTCCGCCGAGTCGCGGTTTGACGCCGGCGTGGTGGACGGGCTGCGCGCGCGTGGCCACGAGGTGCGCTTGGGGGCAGCCTTTGACGCCAGGGTTGCGGGCCACGCCCACGCGATCGCGGTCACCCCTGCGGGCTACGCAGCCGCCACCGATCCGAGGGCCGAGGGCGCCGCTATCGGCCTGTAGCCTGCGAGTTCGGGGGCAGCGGGAGTTTCGGAAGCTCTCCCACCGGGTACCCCGTTGCCATGAGCCAACGAGCGCGCGAACGAACCCTGGAAGACGAGGGCATTCCGGACATTGCAGACCAGCACGCCGCCGGCAGGCAGTCAGTGGAGATGGACGAGGACGTGATGCTGCCGCCGCGCGACTACCCGCAAGCGGTGAACGAGTTCGGCACCACGGCGGCCGAGTCGGTCCAGGGCGAGTCCCTGGAAATGAAGCTACGGCGGGAGGTCGGCGACGAGGAGCCGGGAGACGACGAGCAAGGAGTCGTCCGCCGCCTCGTAGGGTCTTCGGGTTCCGACGAAGGCCTGGCCACGGCCTTTGCCACCGATGACGACGGCGGCATGTCGGCCGAAGAGCTGGCGATGCACGTCGTGGAGCCGCCGGAATAGCTCTCGAAGAGGGGACGGCCGGTCGGCCGCCCCTCGTCCGTCCGTCCCGATTCGTCACGCGCCGCTTTTCGGTGCCATGCTGACTGCCCCGCGGCGACTCACCCGCGGCTGACCCGGCTGGCGGAGCGGCAATGGCGCGCGACATCTACGACATCGGATCGGCCCCCCCACTCGGGGAAGTGCCCGGCCAGATGTGGGCCCAGGTGATCCGTCCCGAGCGCTTCGGTGAGCCCGAGACGGCGTTCAAGGTCGAACGGATGGACGTCCCGGAGGTCGGCCCCCACGACGCGCTGGTCTGGGTGGCGGCGGCCGGCATCAACTACAACAACGTGTGGGCTGCGCGGGGCGTCCCTATCGACGTCTGCGAGGTCCACGGCCGGCTCGGGGAGCCTTCGGACTTCCACATCGGGGGATCAGACGCGTCCGGGATCGTCTACGCCGTGGGCGACGAGGTCACCAACGTGAAGGTCGGCGACAGGGTCGTCATCCACTGCGGGGCCTGGGACGTGGAGGGCGTACCCGCGGGCCTGGACCCGATGTTCCACCCCAGTTACCGCATCTGGGGCTACGAGACGAACTGGGGCAGCTTCGCGCAGTTCACAAAGGTGCAGGCGCACCAGTGCATGCCGAAGGCCGAGCATCTGTCCTGGGAAGCGGCCGCGGCTTGCACCCTGGTCGGGGCCACCGCCTGGCGGATGCTCATGGGGTGGCCGCCCCACACGGTCCAGCCGGACGACGTCGTGTTGATCTGGGGCGGGTCCGGGGGACTTGGCTCGATGGCGATCCAGATCGTCCGCGAGCAGGGGGGCATCCCGGTCGCGGTCGTGTCCACCGACGAACGCGGCAAGTTCTGCATGGACCTGGGAGCCAAGGGCTACGTGCTTCGGACCGGCTACGACCACTTCGGCCGGATGCCCGACTGGTCCGACGACGCCGGCTATGCCGAGTGGTCCGCCGGGTGCCGGGCGTTCGGCAAGGCGGTCTGGGAGGTCCTCGGCGAGCGCCGCTCTCCGCGGATCGTGTTCGAGCACCCCGGACAAAGCACCATCCCGACGTCGATGTTCGTCTGCGACACGGGCGGCATGGTCGTGATCTGTGCAGGGACCACCGGTTACAACGCCGACGTCGACCTGCGCTACGTGTGGATGCGGCAGAAGCGCCTGCAGGGCTCCCACTTCGCCAACGACGAGCAGTCCTACGCGTTTAACGACCTGGTGCGGTCCGGACGGCTGGACCCGTGCCTGGGCGACGTCTTCAGCTTTGAGGACATCTGGAAGCCGCACCAGCTGATGTTCGAGAACCGCCATTCGGAAGGAAACATGGCGGCGCTGGTGGGAGTCCGGGAGCCGGGCCGCACGGACCTCGACCTGTAGGTCAGGTCCAGCGGTAGCGGTCCAGTCCCTGGTTCACCGCGGTCTTCCAGCAGCCGGTATGCCAGTGCCGCCGCCGTTCCTCGTCGTCGTCCGGCCACGCGACCACGTGCTGTGAGTTGCGGGGCACAAACCTGTGACAGCCGGGGCAGGTGTAGTCGGGACCGCCGCCCCCACCGCCGTGCGTGTGGGCGTGCCACCCGGGGGGCGCGGCCATGGGGGACGTCACCGACGGGCGCCGGGGCTGGTAAGGCTCTTCCGGCTGACGCCGGTTGCGTCGGGGCACGGCCCAGGCTACCGCCCGTCCCGGTCGCCTTTGATCAGAGCGCGCGCCACCTCGGTGGACTCCTCCTCGAGCGCGTATGCGATGGCGTCGTCCTTCGCGAGTTCGCGGCCGCGCTGGAACTCCACCTCCCAACGAGGGCCGAGCGCCTCACGCGCCGGCCGCAGGCACGACTCCACCCACTCTCGTCGAGATTCGCGCGAGAAATTGCCCGTCGCGGCCCCACTCGCCTGTTCCTCGAACTCCCTTCGCGCCTCAGCGGCACCCCACAGTCGTGCGCACCTTGCAAGGCGCCCGCCGGCAACTGCTTCCCGCGCCAGTCCGCCGAGCGCTTCGGCCAGAGTCGGTACCCGCTTGGTCCCGCTTCGGAGGTCGGTCGTCACCTCGAGGCCACGGCCGGCCAGGAGTGCACCGATGAAGAAGCCGGAGGCCCGAGGGTCGCCGGCGCGCTGCGCCAGCAGCCCCGCCCATGTCAGGGCCTGAGCGTGATACGGGTGGTCCGTGACCTCCACCGCCTCGAGCGCGGCGGCCAGTCCACGCTCGTAGTGTCCGGACCTTTCGGACAACGCGGCGACCTTCATGAGAAGGAACGGGAAGTTGCTCCCGCCGGTTATGCCGGTCGATCGGGACAGGTTGATCCCGCGCTCCGCCCAGACGAGGGCCGCGTCGGTGTCGTCCAGTTTGATGCACACGCCCGTCACGTGGTCTATTGCCCACTGCTCGAACACCTTGTACTCGAGCCGATCCAGCAGCGGGATCACCTGTTCGTAATACTTCCTCGACTCGGACAGGTCGCGTGTTCCCGAGTGCACCATCCCCGCGTGGAAGATGGCGATGGCCTCGGCGACGCTGCGGCCGTGCTGTCGGTGATGAGCCACCGCCTCGAGAGCCGACCGTTTCGCGTCCTCGGTCCGCCCCAGCGCCAGCTCCGCGAACGACCGCAGGCCGGGAATCATGCCTCGCATG
Organism: Actinomycetota bacterium; assembly: GCA_035536535.1. Taxonomy (NCBI): domain Bacteria; kingdom Bacillati; phylum Actinomycetota; species Actinomycetota bacterium. The sequence goes on from DATLNZ010000161.1 coordinate 7,356, forward strand.
ACCGAATCCTCTGGCAGCATCCCCAACACCTGTTCGAACACGTCCAGGGACCGTTGGGTCTCGGTGAACCTTGTTACGAGTGCCTCGGCCATCAGGAGCTGCAGGTCCCGAGCGTCCTCGGGTTCCTGCTCCTGCGCCGCGGACTTGGCTGCGACGAGATCGTCCTCCAGTCCCGTCACCGACGACATCGCCAGCAGGTAAAGCCGGGCCGCCAGACAGCGAACCGCCACGACCGGCTCCGTTACCTCGAGTTGATCCGCGCACGCCTGCAGCCACTCGGCCACTTGCTTCATCCGGCCCCGAAGAGGCGCGTGGCTCGAAAGCCGGACTGCGATCTGCGACGCTTCCCGCGCCTTGCCCAGCGACTGGAGGTCCTCCACGGCGGCCGAGATGTTCTGCCACTCGGCGTCCACCTCGATCAGCAGGTCGAACCCAGAGGCGGCGTACCAGTCCTCCATCGGACGGTCCACAAAACGGCGCCAGTAGTCCCTGGACTTCGCCAGGACCTGCTCGGCCTCCCCCGAGTCCGCCAGCTTCTCGGCGGCGAACCTGCGGATCGTCTCCAGGAGCCGGTACCTGGCCTTGCCGGCCTTGTGCTCGACTGCAACCAGGGACTTGTCGACGAGCCGCGTCAGGAGGTCCAGAACGTCGAATGCCTCCACATCGTCCTGCGCGCGCACGGCTTCGGCCGCCTCCAGAGTGCAGCCGCCCACGAACACCGACATCCTGCGCAGAAGAGTCTGCTCGGCGGGGTCGAGCAGCCTGTAGCTCCAGTCAACCGACGCACGTAGGGTCTGCTGGCGCGGCATGAGCGTCCGGGATCCTCCGGCGAGCAGGCGGAAGCAATCGGTGAGGCCGTCCGATATCTGCTTGGGTGTCAGGACCTTTGTCCGAGCCGCGGCCAGCTCTATCGCCAGCGGGATGCCGTCCACTCTCTTGCAGATGGACGCCACGGCCGGTGCGGTGTCGGGATCGAGGCGAAAGCCACTCCGGGCGCGTATCGCGCGGTCACAGAACAGACGCACCGACTCGTACCGCTCGACGTCTGACAGATCTCCTTCTGGGAGCGACAGTGAGGGGACACGCCACGCCATCTCCCCGTCGACCCCGAGCAGCTCCCGACTGGTGGCGAAGATGGTGATCGCGGGACACGACCTCACCAGGTGCTCCACGAGTTGTGCGACCTCGTCCACGACGTGCTCACAGTTGTCGAGGATCAGAAGAAGCCGCCCCCGACCGATGTACTCCGCGAGGGCGGCCGACTGGTCCAGCGGAACGCTGAGGGCCTTGGCCACGGTCGTGCGGACCTCCCCCGCCTCCGTCAGCGGCGACAGG
>DATLNZ010000162.1 GCA_035536535.1 Actinomycetota bacterium
GAGCCGGCGATCGTGACGTCGCCGCCGTCGCCGCCGCCGGCTGCAGCCACCGAGGACATGGCCGACTTCTTCGCGGCGTCTCCTCCGGCCCCCGAAGCCACGACCGCGCCCGGGTCGATCCGGACTTCGCCAGTGAGCGACTTCAGGACGACGTCGCCCCCACGGGAGCCGGGAGCACCGGTTCCGCCCGTGATCCGCCCGAGAACGACCAGGGGGCCGCGGGCGACGATCTCGAGCGGGTGTCCCGCGTCGCCGAGAAGCGTCCCCTCGACGATCGCCGTCTTCCGCACGACGATGCGCAGCGGACCTTTGGCGCGCACAGTCTGCTCGGGGCGGATGCGGAAGGCGTCGCCGACGACGGTTCCGTCAAGGGCCAGGGGGAGCGGAAGGCCGTCTGATGCGGCCATGGCGGCGCTTGGCGGCGAGGCCAGCATGATCACGAGAAGTGCGGCCCGGACTGCCTGCATGGTGCCCCCCGTCCCTGAATGTGAGCACGGGGGCCGCTGTGGCCCCCGTGCTCCGAACCTGTTGGTGCCTACGGGCAGTCGTTCGGCTCGTCGCCGTTGGCCGGGTCGCCGTCGTCGGAACCGTCCGCGTCGCCCGCGCCGACGTAGGCGTTGCCGTACGTGGGCGTGGTCCCCTCGCCATTGGCATTGACCCAGATGTAGCCGGTTCCGCTGTCGGCGGCAGGGGTGTTCGGGTTCTCGTTGCAGACGCGCAGGGCGCCGCTTTCGTCCACCTCCACATATCCCGCGTTCCCGGAGTCGCTGAACGCCCCGGTGGGTGTCGGGTCGTCGACCCGGACGGCGCTGGCGGGCAATGCGATCGCCAGCACGGCAAGCGCCACAGCAGGCAGCAGGACAAGACGCTTCATTTCCAACCTCCCCAGTAGCGGATCTCCCTCGGGTGACAGGCAGTGCGCGGCTACGTTCGCCGTCTCGACCGCGGTTCCTGCCGAACGCTCCCACAGCTCGCCGGTTCTGAAGGCTTGAGCGGGCCCCGCGTCAGGCCGGATGGTTAAGTAGTCGCATGTTCCTGTCTTCCAAACCCGACGAGGCGACCATTCGCGAGTTCCTGTCCGGTCTGGCGTCGGCCCCCCTGTCCTATGAGCCGGTGGGACTGTGCAGGATGAACCCCAAGGGCTACAACGTGGACGTCCACCGGGTCCGGATTGGGACCGGCGAGTCCGACCTGGAGACGGCCAAACAGGCGTTGGACTCCTTCGCCGGCGTCCGTTTGGGGTGGGCGGACGTCTTCCCGGAGAAGCCGACCGCCGAACTGGGTTCGAACGTCGTGGTGATAGCCAGCCACATGGGCTTCTGGTCGCTGAACGGGTGCCGGATCGTCAGCCGGCTCCCGAGCGACGAAGACCCCCGCTACGGCTTTTGCTACGGGACCCTGCGCGAGCACGCGGAGATAGGCGAGGAACTGTTCTCGCTCGAGCTGGACCCGGACGACGACGGCGTCTGGTACGAGATCCGAGCCGTCTCGCGGCCCGGCGCTCTGATCGCAAAGGCCGGCCGGTCCATCGCGCGGGGCTTGCAGAAGAAGTTCCGCGAGGACTCCGCCAGGGCCATGGCCGCGGCGGTCGCGACCGCAACCGCCGGGTGACAACCAAACGAAGAGGCGGTCCGAGCGACGAGCTGTCCGCCGACGAGGCGCGCAGCATCGCGCTGGCCGCCCAGGGCCTGACGGGGCGGCCCGCGTCCAAGCCGGGGGTGGCCGGGGTCCGCCGGGTGGTCCGGCGCCTTCACGCCCTCCAGCTGGACTCGGTCAACGTCCTGGTCCGGTCGCATTACCTGCCCGTCTTCTCGCGCCTGGGTCCGTACCCGATGACGGACCTCGACCGCCTGGTCAACAAGACCCACGAGCTGCTGGAGCTGGACGCGCACCAGGCGTCTTTCGTGCCCGCGGAGCTGGAGCCTCTGTTCCGCTGGAGGCGCCGCTGGTCGGACTGGGAGACGTCCGGACCCAAGCTGCGGCGGGAGCGTCCGGGCTACGTGGAGGCCATCGAGCGCCACGTGGCCGACCACGGTCCGATCGCCCTGAGCGACCTGGAGGACAAGGGGAGCCGCGAGAAACCGAAGACCAAGTACGCCGAGTCGTCCCTGATGTGGTGGAGGCCGTCGGACGGAAAGAGCGTCCTCGACGGACTGGTCTCCACCGGCCGCTTCGCGCTGGCGGGCAGGCGAGGGTTCGCGCGTCTGTACGACCTGCGCGAGCGGGTGATCCCCCCGGAGGTCCTCGCACAGCCCGCTCCGCCGGCGGAGGACGCAATACGCACGCTGGTCGAGCTCGCTGCGCGTGCGCTGGGAGTGGCCACCGTGGGCGACCTCGCCGGCTATTTCTTCCTGAAGGTGGGCGACACGAAGAAAGCGGCGCGCGATCTCGTGGAGCAGGGTTCTCTGCGGGCGGCGCGAGTGCAAGGTTGGAAGGACCCGGTGTACGTCCACACCTCGGCCCGGGCCGCGCCTTCGCTGGAGGCCCGGACGCTGCTGTCGCCGTTCGACTCGCTGACCTGGAGCCGCGACCGCACAAAGCGCCTGTTCGGATTCGACTTCAGCTTCGAGATCTACGTCCCGGCCCCGGAGCGGCGTTACGGCTACTACGTACTCCCGTTCCTGCTCCGCGACCGGCTGGTCGCCCGTGTGGACCTGAAATCGGACCGCAAACGCTCGACCCTTCTCGTGCAGGCGGCCTTCGGGGAAGCAGGGACGGCACCGAAGGAGGTGGCGGCCGAGCTCGCGCGCGAGCTGGGGCTGATGGCCGGCTGGCTCGGGCTCGAGCGGGTCGAGGTAGGGGAGCGGGGGGACCTCGCCCGTCCACTGGCCAGGGCAGTGAAGCCGCGGCTGGTGAGGTAGTCAGTCCGGGGAGGATTCAGCGAGCGCCGATGAGGTGTCGCGCGTGCTCGATCAGGCGGAGCGTTGCATCGATCCTTTCCGGTGCGGCCCGGTCCGCCTCGTCGTACCCGCGTTCCCGCTCGTCCAGGGAAGACTGGATGAGGGGCTGCCATGGGGGGCCGAGCTCGTCGCCTGCCCAGGTCATCGCCTCTCGTTTCGAGCCCACCTCCCCGAAGTGGACTGTGTACAGGATCCGGCAGACGGTGGCGACTGCGTAGCGCTGCGACCACGCCAGACTCAGGGTGGTCCACGACAGCAGGTCGGGCAGCAGCGTCTGGATGTCCCGGCGCATCCTCGACCGCAGAACCTCCGGCGGCACTTCGCCAACGAACGTCCGCGGCTCCGGTCCGGCGAGCGTGACGCCCCGCTCGCGCAGCGACCATCGCGTCACCTCCCGGTTGCAGTGCGTGGACCACTGCATCTCGCGCCAGCCGTGGTCGATGTAAAGCCACTCCCTTTCGAGGGCCTCGAGAGTCTGGAGATCCTGCTTCGGCGGGTAGGACCCTTCGAGGTGTTTCGTCCAGTGGCCGGGGCGGGTTGGGATGTCGTCGTGCAGCACGCGCAGCGCCGACTCGTGCTCACCGGTCAGAGGGCCAGAAGTCACCACGAGGAAGTCGCAGTCGCTTTGCATGTCCGCGTCGCCCACGGCGAACGAGCCCGTGAGGTAGGCGCCGTAGAAGTTGTTCCCGAGGATCGACTGCGCGGCCCCCACGAGGCCGGCCAGGACGGCGTTGAGCTCCGGAAAAGGCGTGGGGGCCCGGTTCACCGGTTCAGGCCGAGGGCGCGCGGCCGTCCAGCTCCGACACCAGACGCTTGGGTGCGACGAGGCGGTAGCTGTCCTCTATGAGCTCCGCGATCTCGTCCCAGTCGGGGGTGCCGTCAACGTACGCGCCCACCCAGCCCTTGGGGCCGGTGTAGGCGGGGACGAAGTATCGGCCGGGATCCTGCTCGACCAGGGCCTCTTGGACGCCCGGCGCACCCTTGACGTTGACGGCCGGACGACCGACCTCAAAGCAGAACACGAAGATCTTGTCCCGGACGCGAAAGGCTGGTGACGTGTGTCCTCCGAAGGGCTTCTCCACGGCCTCCGGCAGCGCCAGGCAGATCTGGCGCACCTTCCGGTAGGGATCCGCTCGGCTCATGCGACCACTGTAGGCACGACCCGGCAAACCGAGAAGGGGGACCCCCGAACGGGAGCCCCCCTTCTTCCGGCTGGATCTACACGACGGTGATCGAGAAGTTCAGAGGAGTCGCCGGATTGAAGGCGTTGTCCCGTCCGGTCACCGTCACCTCGTAGCGACCCGGGAGCGTCGGCGCCTGGGCTGACCACTCGCACAAGCGCTTCCCGATGTCCGAGCAGGTGAGTGTGGCCGACAATGACTCCCGCGGCGTGACAAGCCCCGTGTAGGACACGGCCACCTCGGTCACGCCGGAGAAGTCGTCGATGGCCCCGCCGGTCAGGTTCGAGCCCGCCACTCCCCCCGCACTGATCACCACGGCCTCGGGGGCCGTGTCCGAGGCGAGCACCGGTCCCTTGCGGTCCACGGTCCATGTGCGTGTGGCGGGGGTGGGGTCGACGTTGCCCGCCTGGTCCACGGCGCGGACGGCGAAGGTGTGCGGACCTTCAGCCAGCGCCGTGAGGGTCGTGGGGCTGGTGCAGGCGGCGAACGCCTGGGAGTCCAGCCGGCACTCGAGGCGCACCGCGTCCTGGGGAACGTTGTCCGTGCCGGAGAACGTGAGCGCCGCGGCGTTGGAGTTGGTGAAGCTCGCCGGCCCGGACGAAATGGACGTCTCCGGCGGCGTCACATCGTGCAGGAAGGCCGAGACGCTCGCCTGGAAGTAGTTGGCCGTGTATATCCGGTCCGTGACGGGGTTGACCGCAACGCCGTACGGTTTCTGAGTCGGAATCGACGCCACGAGCTGGTTCGTGGCGTCGAACGCGGAAATCGTGTTCGAATCGAAGTTCGCCAAGTACACCATCCCGTTGGAAGGACTGGCGGCGATGCTGATGACTTGCGAACCCACTGCGGCCGTCCGGATGATCGCGTTCGTGGATCCGTCGATCACCGAGAGCAGCCCGTCGCCGGAAGTGTAGATACGGCCATTAGCCTGGTTGAGCTCCAGCCCATAGACGTCGTGTGGCACCTGCACGGTGGACAGCAGGTTGAGGTCCCTGTCCAGGACTGAAATCGCCTTGGTGGAGCGGTTGGCGACGTAGACGCGTCCCGTCTCCTCGTTAACTTCGATTCCAAAGGGGGTACCTGGGAACGTCTTCACGGTCAAGGGCGACAGTGTGGCGGCGTCAAGCATGTGCAGCTTGTTCTGGTTGACGTCGGTCGCATAGACCCTCCCACCGGCGGCGTCCACGTCGATGTCGTAAGGCGCGCCTCCCGCCAGGGGCACGGAGCCGGTAACGGAACTGGTGGACCCGTTGATCGCGGAGATGGAGCCTGCCGCGTAGTTGGCCACGTAGATCTTGTTCCTCGACGAGTCAACATCCAGGTTCTGCGGGCCGACTCCGACGTTGACACGGGACACGACCGTGTTCGTCGCACCATCCACGACGGCGACCGTGGCCTCGCCGTAGCTGGTGACGTAGATGCGGTTGGTGGCCGGATTGGCTGCGATGCCGGCTGGATATCCAGGCACTGCGAACGTCTTCAAGAGCGTCGGATCTGCCGCTTCCGCGGGTGCATGAAATCCATACACGGTTAACAAAGCGCTTGCCAGAACCATTGCTGTCACTGCTCGCATGACCCGCATTGCGACCTCCTTGCCCCAGCCGGAAACTCCTGTCGTCCCAGGGTGTCCCGGGGCCGCTGCCCGTCCCATCCCCGGACAGATGACAGTTGGCTCGCCTGGAGGTCAGGTTCCTGTAACCGGATTCCTGACCTTGCCCGGGCGCCCGCGACGATTTCCGTTCGCCAGCGCGCGGCTAGACTCGACCACGGGGCACGCATGGACGCGTATCTAGAGGTGTGGCGGCCGGAGGGCCGGGAGAGAGTAGTTCTGGACTCCGATCGCGTCACTCTCGGGTCCGGTCCGGACAACGGGATCGTCCTGGAGGACAGGAAGGTGTCCGGACTCCACGCCGTCGTGGAGAAATTCGCCGCCGGATGGTGCGTCCGGGACCTCGGCTCCCGAAACGGGACATTCGTCAACGGCGAGCGGCTGTTCGGCGACAGGCGGCTTCGCCACGGCGACGAGATCGTGGTGGGCCGCACCCGGCTGTTCCTGATCTCCCCGGGGGCCGAGCCCGACGACACGGAGGTCGAGACCCGTCCTCCCGAGCTCACGCGACGGGAGCGCGACGTGCTTCGCGCCCTGTGCCGGCCGTTGCTGACAGGGGATCTGTTCACGGAGCCGGCATCCATCAAGGCCATTGCGGAGGAGCTGACTGTGACGGAGGGCGCCGTAAAGCAGCACCTTTTGCGGCTGTATGACAAGTTCTCCGTGGCGGCGACCGAAGGCGCGCGCAGGATCCGTCTTGCCAACGAGGCCGTTCGGAGCGGTGCAGTCAGCGTTTCGGACCTGCGGAACAGCTGACGTGTCCGACATCGCCACCTCCCGCCATCCCTGACGTGCGGCAGCTCATTCGGGATCGGTACGAGCAGCTCGAACTGCTCGGCCACGGGGGTCAGGGGCGTGTTGTCCGTGCTTTGGACCACCTGCACAGCCGCACTGTGGCGCTGAAGCTGAGACCTGCCGGGCGGGAGACGGAGCGCGACATGCTCCTTCGGGAGGCCGGATTACTGCTGGCGGTGCCTCCTCATCCGAACCTCCCGCTAGTCCGAGAGGACTTCTTCGACGAAGACGTGTACTGCCTGGTCATGGATTGGGTCGTCGGCGACAACCTGAGTGTTGTTCTGGCTTCCCGGGGCGATCCGGGACTGGATCCGCACCACGTCGTGGAGTGGCTTGGGGAGATCGCATCCGCTTTGGATCACCTGCACGCGCACGGCGTCGTCCACGGCGACGTCAAGCCGTCCAACTGCATCCTTGGCCCGGACGGCCAGGTGGTGCTGGTGGATCTGGGGGTGGGCACGCGCGACGGCAGCGTGGCCGTGCGCTACTCCAGCCGCCGTTACCTCGCGCCCGAGGTTGCCGCCGGCCAACCACCGACGCCCGCCTCGGACATCTTCGGGCTTTCGATCCTGGCCTACATGCTGCTCACCGGCGAAGTCCCGGATCCGACGAGACCCGGCACCGTGCCGTCCGCCCTGGAGGCACCGCTTCGACGCGGGTTGTCGATCGACCCCGCGACGAGGCCGGCGTCGGCCTCCGAGCTGGTGGGCAGGCTGGGTCACACCGGGCGTCAATCCACACCCCGGTCCATGCCGGCAGGCCGGATCTCCTTTCTGTTCACGGACGTCGAGGGCTCGACCCAGATGCTCCAGGAGCACGGAGGAAAGTTCGACGCGTTGATCGAGCGGCACCACCAAATCGTCCGCAGGGGAATCGCGCGTCATGGAGGCTCGGAGGTCGCGGTCCGGGGAGACGGCTTCGTCGTCGCGTTTCGGTCCGCGAATGACGCGCTCGAGGCTGCGCTCGAGATGCAGCGGGAGCTGCCCGATCCCGATGCGCCGCCGGGTGAGCAGGTCCGGGTGAGGATGGGACTTCACGTCGGAGAAGCGCGGTCAACAGAAGCCGGCTACGTGGGGATTGCGCTGAATCGGGCATCGCGCGTCGCCGATGCGGCGTTCGGCGGCCAGGTGCTGCTGACGCAGGACTTCCTGGACGAGCTCGCCCCACCGCTGCCGCCCGGCGCCGGATTCAAGGACCTGGGGCAGCATCGGCTGAGGGACCTCGGGGAACCGGAGCGGCTGTTCCAGCTGACGAGCGATCACCTGCAGGCGGACTTCCCCCCTCCACGGGCGCAGGTCGCCCGGGACAGGAGCCTGCCCGGTGTGCCGAGGGGCGAGGGGGCCGAGGGCGAACCCGCGTCCAGCCAGCCGCCGGGCAATCTCCGCAAGCCCCTGACGAGCTTTGTCGGGCGTGAGCAGGAACTCGAGAAGCTCGAGGCGCTGCTGGGCTCCCATCGGCTCGTGACGGTCACGGGTCCGGGCGGCGCCGGCAAGACGCGGGTGGCGACCGAGGTCGTCCGACGGTTGCAGGGACTGTTTCCCGACGGCACCTGGGTGGTCGAGCTCGGGAGCTTGACCGAGCCCGAGCTGGTTGCCCATCAGACGGCGCGGACGCTGGAAGTCGCCGACTCGCCGGGACTCGACGTCGTCGAGGCGATTCGGGCGCAG
>DATLNZ010000163.1 GCA_035536535.1 Actinomycetota bacterium
CGGATCCCGCTGCGGCAATAGACGACCAGGTCGTCTGCGCTGGACAGCTCGTGGACGCGGTTGGCCAGCTCGCCCAGAGGGATCAGCTTGGTCTCGAACGGCAGCTTCGAGATCTCGGTCTCGAACGGCTCCCGGACGTCCACGAGAAGCGGCGCGGTCTCCGACCGCAGCTCCCGCGCCAGATCCGGAGGCACGACCGCGGGGACCTCGTCCTGGACCGGCGAGTCCTCCTCGCCGCGGGTCAGCCCGCAGAACTGCTCGTAGTCGATCAGCTCGGTGACGGTGGGGTTCTTGCCGCAGATGGGGCACTCGGGGTCCTTGCCCACCCTGATGTCGCGGAACGTCATGTCAAGCGCGTCGTACAGCTTCAGCCGGCCGATCAGCGGCTCACCGCGGCCGATGATCAGCTTCACGGTCTCCGTCGCCTGGATCGAGCCGATCGTTGCGCACAGCACGCCCAGAACGCCTCCCTCCGCGCAGGACGGCACGAGCCCCGGCGGCGGCGGCTCCGGGTACAGGCAGCGGTAGCACGGACCCTGCTCCGCCCAGAACACCGATACCTGGCCCTCGAACCGGAAGATGGACCCCCACACGTAGGGCTTGCCCAGCAGGACGCAGGCGTCGTTGACTAGGTAGCGCGTCGGGAAGTTGTCCGTGCCGTCGACGATCACGTCGTAGCCGCGCAGGATGTCCAGCGCGTTGGACGAGTCAAGCCTCGTGTCGTGCAGGACCACCTCGACCAGCGGGTTGATCTCGCTGATGGTGTCCCGCGCCGACTCAGCCTTCTTGCGGCCGATGTCGGACTGGCCGTGGATGATCTGGCGCTGGAGGTTGGTCTCGTCCACGACGTCGAAGTCGAGGATTCCCAGGGTGCCGACACCCGCCGCCGCCAGGTACATCGCGACCGGGGAGCCGAGCCCGCCGGCGCCGATGCACAGGACCCTGGCCGCCTTGAGACGCGACTGACCCTCCATGGCGACGTCGGGCATGATCAGGTGCCGCGAGTAACGTCGGACCTCCTCGAGGTCAAGCGGCTCCCGGCGCGCGACTACGGGACGCAGTGAAGACTGTTCGGTCAAGGATCACCTCGCTGCCGGTCGAAGATCGCGTCTCGGGGGAGAGGCGCCGACCGGCGGGAGCCGGATCGACCGCAAGTTCATTCAATGGTACCGCTCGCAGCGCACACCGCACGCCGCACGCCGCACGCCAGGGAGCCGCTGTCCGGATTCAGCGACTCCGGGCTCTACTCCACGACCTCCAGACGCGGTGCCCAGTCGCGCAGCTTCGCCGGCATGCTCCCCTCGGGCATCACTCCGTCCTGGGCTCGCGCCCCGATGACCACCAGGGCCGGTTTCATCGCCTCGATCTGCTCCCTGATCACCTGGATGGGCGCGCCCCGGATCACCATTCCCTCACCCGATGCGCCGAGGTTGCGCAGGATTTCCAGCCCTTTGTCCACGCACCCACGCGCGAACTCGTACTCCGCGTCGTCGCTCGTGGCGTCCAGGCCTGACACGTCGCTGGACAGGGCGGTAGGTACGACCTGGAGCACCAGCACGGGCAGGCCCAGCTCCCGGGCGGCCTCGGCCCCCCTGGCCAGCGCGCGCTCGGACGCTTCGGACCCGTCGATCGGGACCAGGACGACGCTCAACGAGACGAGCGCGACTTCCGAGCGGGGGCCGAGCGGCGCGATTTCGCAGCCGGCTTCGAGGCGGACGTCTTCCGCGCTCCGGCCTTGGAGGTCTTTCTCGTCTTTGCGGCGGCCTTCGACGACGACTTCTTCGCAGTCGTGGCTCTCTTGGAGGAGGCCGTCTTCGGCTTTTTCTTCGACGAGGCCCTGCTCTTGGAAGCCGCGGCCTTTCGAACCGGCCTGGCCCGCGACGCAGCAGCCTTCTGCTTGGGCTGATCGGTCGCGGCGGCGTCGCCTTCCGTGCTTTCCTCTCCGGCTTCCTCGAGGCTGATGGCGTTGGGCACGTCCGGCGCCCACCACCCGAGCTCGCGAGCCAGTTGGTTGCGCGGCCGGACGGTCCCCTCCTCGCGCAGCAGCTCCCACTCGGCCAGGCGGCGCTTGCCGCGGTGGGTGAACCTGAGGCGGACCCGCCAGGCGCGGGTGTTCGTCCTGCGCGCCTCCCACCCATCCTCGAGCTCCGCCAGGGTCTGGGAGGTGGCCTTGCGGTCGATGAGGTTCCTCTGAATGGCCCGGCCGACGGACAGTCCGGAGCGTCCGAGCCGGGGCCGGGTCTGGTAGCCGTCCCGGGTCATCTGGATCATGCCGGCCATCTCGTGCAGGACCGGGCCCTCGAACCGCTCGACCCAGGCCTCCTCGACCCCCGCCTGCGCCGCAACCTCCTTGACGGTGCGGCCCTCGCGGAGCATCTGCTGGATGTCCTTGGGCGTCAGCTTGCTCTGCGCTCTCTCCGCAGTAGTGGCGACCTCACGCAGCGCCCGGAGCTGGCGCTTGGGCAGCAGCTCGAGCACCTCGGCCACGGCGGCTTCGGCTGGGGCTTGTCGCCCGCCGGCCGACGCGGCTGCCGCAGCGGCTTTCGCGGCACCCTTCTTCGGTGCAGTGCCCGCGGCTTCCCGGCGGGCGGTCTCGAGCTGGTCCAGCGCGCGCATGAACGCGTCGTTGACCGGCACCCAGTAGGTACCGGTT
>DATLNZ010000164.1 GCA_035536535.1 Actinomycetota bacterium
TGAGGACCTGCTCGCCCTCGCACAGCCGGAAGCCATCGTCGCCTCTGCGGAAGTTCACGCACTCACCTTCGATGCTGACGATCTGGACGCCGTCCGAAAGCGTCTCCCCCGGACGGGCATTCTCGTGGACCTTTGAACCCACCTTGACCGTGGCGCTCTTGGAGTCCTCGGCCACCGACAGGACCTCGACCTGCACCCCGTCGCGGGCCGGACGCGGTGTCGGGTTCGGGCTCTCCGAGGCACTCGGACCGGGGGCGGGGGCGGGGGCCGGGCCTCCGGGGGCCGGACTTCCGGCGGGCCCTGCCGCCCCCACCGGAGCGGCCACGATCAGCGGCCTGAACGGGTCGCGGCCTTCAAAGGTCTCGAAGATGTCCGCAGACCTGGGGGTCGGCGATGCCACGGGAGGGGCGGCCACAGGCGGCGCGGCCCCGAAGGTCGAAGACGGCAACTCCGGCTCATCGCCTCCTCCGGAGAAGGTCATGAAGAGAATCCCGGCTACTGCCACCAGGGCAGCAACGCCCAAGGCGATGAGATAGCTGCGTTTTATCCGTGGTTCTTCCCGAAGAGCCACGTCAGCCTCCCGGTGGTGGGGTCGCCCCGGCGGGAGCCGGCGAGGCGGCGGGCGATGCCCCCGGAGAGGCTCCGGGAGCCGGCGAGGCGCCGGGCGCGCCGGGTGGCGGTGGGCTGGCGGGCACCGTGCCGGGGACTGCCGGAGCGGGGGCCACGAGGAACATCTGCATCTGGAACGTGACGGCTAGAAGCGGCGACGCCCTGGAGGTGCCCGTCCCCTCGCCTCCGGGAGCCAAGGAGAAGGTGTTGATGCGCACGGCCCGGGGCAGCTGTCGCTCCAGCCGGATGATGAAGTCAAGCAACTCGAAGTACCTGCCCGTGGTCGAGATGGTGAGGGTGATCGCCTGCAGCTGCCCGCCACCGGGAGCCGTGTTCGGGGCCGGAGGGGCCACTCCGGCTGCCGTGCCTCCGCCGGTAGGGGCGAAAGGCGTGGGCAGGCTCGGCGTGATCGACAGGAACTCGACCTCCGCCAGGTTGGCCGCGTCCGTCACCTGCAGGATGAAGTCCGGAAGCCTCGGATCTTCGGGGAGAGCCTCCTGGAATCTCGCTAGGTCCGCCCGCAACTGTGGTTCGATCGCCTGCAGTGCCTTCAGCCTCGCTATTTCGGCGGTGAGACTGTCGATCTCCGTCTGCACGGTGTCCTGCTGAGACCGGATGTCGTTGATCTTCGTCTGGCCGGTCCGGAAGACGAACACAAACCACAGGACGATGATCAGGACCACGGCAACGATCAGCAGGATGAACCGGGTCCTCAGGGGCATGGGCCGGTCCCCTGGCATCTTTGCGACAGCAGCGACGACGTGATGTTCGCCGTCGAGCCGAAGGAAACGATGTCTCTCGTGCCGATCTTCGCCTTGGTGCCGTTGGTGAGATAGACGAAGGTCAGGCCGTCGATCTGCGCGATGCGCGTCAGGTAGCCCGCGAGTGCGGGAAAGTCCATCGTGTTGCCCGTGAAGGTCACGGTGCCAAAAGACGGGACGGCTGTCTGCGCCTGTCCGGGGGCCGACGCGAGCGCCAGGTTCACGAGCCAGGCGTTGTCGGGAATGGTCAGCGAGAGGTCGTTGAGAAACTTCGACCAGGCGATGTCGCCGTTCAAGGCGACAGCGAGGGTCCGCCGCCGCTGCTGAACCGTCGCCTCCAGGTCACCGAACTGCCGCAGACCCGCCGCCTCCATGGCGAGCCGCCCCTGACGGGCTCGCCGCTGGGCCAGCTCGTCCTCCTCCCGGTTGATCGTGCCTCGTTGGATGAGCGTCACGATCAGCAGCAGGAAGAGCACCCCCGCGGCTCCGGCGATCGCAAAGGAAAGCAGGCGCCGCGTCCGCTGGCGCGTTCGGATCTCCGGGGGAAGAAGGTTGATAGGGGGCACGTCAGGCCTCGAACCCGCCGAGTGCCAGTCCCACGGCGACCGAAAGGAAAGGCTCGGCGACGGCGATCTGCTCCGCCTCCAACTGGACCTTGCCTATCGGCACCTTGCGGAACACCGACCCCTGATCGGCGGGGACCCGCAGCGCGGCGCCGAGCCGGGATCGCAGGCCCCCCAGCAGAGAACCTCCCCCGGTGACGAGCACGCTGCGAAGGGGAAGGGCTTCGGACTGCCCCGTGTAGAAGTCCAGGGAGCCCCGGACCTCTTCCACGAAACGCTCGACCTGCGGCGCCAGGTTGTCCACTGCCGCACTCAGGGACTCGGGGATGTCATCGTCCTCCGACTCCTCTTCTTCAGCGCCGCTCTCTACGTCCTCTTCGTCCTCGTCCAGCTCCTCGAGGTCGTCTGGCTCAGCCCCGCGCGTCGTCGTCGAGATCTCCTGGGTCTCGTCGTCGTCGAGGTACTCATCGGCCCCCAGTCGTATCCCCAGCTCTGTCGAGGCGCGATGCTTCATGGATTCGGCCTCTTCCCACTCCAGGTCTAGCGCGGCGCTGACGGCTTGGGTGAAGTCGTCCCCGCCGGAGCTGAGGGTCCGGACGAAGCGGATCTTGCCCGCCTGTTGGACCACGACGTTGGTCACCCCCGCGCCGATATCCACGATCGCCTCGGCCTCCACGGCGGACGCATCGTCTGTGCCCAGCGTGCGGACGAGGGGGTACGCGTTCAGCTCCAGGGACTGGGGCTCGAGCTTCGCAGCCTGTACCGCCGCTACCAGCCGGTCCACCATCTCCCGCTCGGCGGCCACGACCACCACCCTTTGGAGTGCCTCTCCTTCGGGTCCCGTCAGCTCGTCCACGACCTGGAAGTCCATGACAGCGTCCGCGAGCGGAATCGGGATGTAGTCCTGAGCCTGGAACCGGATGGCGCCCTCGAGATCCTCCCGGGACATGGCCGGGAACTCGATCTGGCGGACCACCACCCGCCGGTTGGACACGCCGACGCGGACGTCGCGTGAGCTGAAGCCGGCCCGCTTCCATAGGGTCGTGAGAGCCTGACCCACGAGCTCGGGCTCCTCGACCTCGCCGTTGCGCACCGCGCCCCGGGGCAGCAGGACCTGACCGAACCGCACCACCTGGGGACTACGGTCACCCCGGATCTCGGCTGCCCGCACGGCGCTCGTGCCGATGTCGAGGCCGATGTGGCCTCCGCCAACGCGCAGGAAACCCAACTGTGCTCCTCGATCAGGGGCTAGAACCGGCGACGTATTGTGTGCCGGACAGGCCTGTGGAAAGCAAGAGTCCTAGTGGGGAGGGTACCGGAGGGGGCGACTGAAGTTTCGGAACCACCCCGCCCCGCAGAACTCTTAGTGTTCGACGATCCTGTCGCGCAGGTACCGGTCCACCTCGGACTCCCGGATCCGGTAGTTCTTCCCTACGCGGATCGCGCTGAGATGCCCGCCCTTGATGAGCCTGTAGACCGTCATGTTGGATACCCGCATGACGGAGGCGACTTCGGAGACGGTGAGCAGCCTCTCGCCGAGGACCGGACCGGGCTTGCTCATCTAGTTTTCCCCCAGCGCCCGGTTCACCACCCGACGCTTCGACTCATCAGCCACCTGAAGCACAAGCGGCTTCAGCAGGTGAACAAGCTAACAGTGGAGGTCGAGAGGTGTCAACGTCGAGCTAAACTCCCGCCCAGAACTCGAACACCGACCTGCCGGCGAACATCCCGATCAGCCCGCCGAGGCACAGCATCGGGGCGAACGGGATGGCGGTCTTGCGCCCGGCCCGCCCCACGACCAGCAGAACGACCGCGACCAGGCCACCGATCATGAACCCCGAGAACAGAGCGACCGCGAAAGCGCCCACCCCGAACCGACCTGATACCACACCGATGAACGCCGCGAGCTTGACGTCGCCCATCCCCATGCCGCCGGACACAAGCGCAATGAGCAGGAGAAGCACGAACCCCGCGGTGGCCGAGATGAGCGCAGAAACGAGGGGGCTCGTGTCGCCCGTCAAGACCGCTCCGGCTGCGACCCACACCACGGCCGCCGTCGTCGCCGGGAGGACTATGACATTCGGCACACGCCGGTGATCCAGGTCGATAAATGACAAGGCGATGAGAACCGAGCCCGCCGCAGCCAGGAACGCCGCAGTCTCGAGGTCCGCTGCCCGAATCACGGCTACCAGGAACAGCAGCGCGGTCATGGCCTCCACCAGCGGGTATCGCAATGGAATCCGCGCCGCACATGCGCGGCACCTTCCCCGCAGGAACAGGTACGAGACAACCGGAACGTTGTCCCTCGGCCGCACGGGGACGCTGCAGGAGGGGCAGGCTGAAGCAGGTGAGACCAGCGAGAGCTTCCTGGGCACGCGGTGGATGACGACGTTCAGAAACGAGCCGATCAGGAGGCCGAGCACCACCGCGGCGGTCGGGATCACTCTTTCAGTCTCACGCGGCCTCGACTTCGCCTTTTGCGCGCAGGGGTCTGGCTGACGAACCCTATACCCGAACGGTCCTGCACCACCGGGAGGCTGCATGGTCGAGCAACGAGATGAGACACAGCACGATCAAAAGCCCCACCACCCTCTCCTGGAGATGGGACTGTTTCTGGTTGTGGTGGCTTCTCCTTTGGCCTGGACGCCCCTGACGTCGGCGGCCTTTGTGGATCTGAAGCTGGTCACGGTGCTGGTCGGAGCACTTCTGATGGCTATCGGGACCAGACGTGTAGACGCCACGGTGTGCCTCGCTGCCGGTCTCTGGTTTGGGGCCGTCACGGTGGCTAGTGCCCTGGGCGTCGATCCCGGGTGGAGCCTGCTCGGCGAGGAGCGGCAGTCGGCAGGACTCGTGATGTACCTCGCCTGCGCGGTCCTCATCTGCGTTGGTGGGTCGATCCCCGCGTCGCTCAGGGCCAGAATCCCACTTTGGCTCGTCGTGACCGGCATGCTGGTGGCGGGGCTTCAGATTTTGCAGACGTTCGTGGACATCGGCGCTTCCAACTGGACGCTGGGTCGATCTGGTTCGACCCTGGGTCACCCCGTGGCAGTGGGTGCTTTCATGGCGGTCGCCGTTACATGCTGTGCCTCTGTCCTGCGTCCTCGTCTTTACGTCCCTTTGTTGGTGGTCCTGGCATCGGCGCTCTCCCTGACCGCCAATCGAGGCGGATGGATCGGTCTCGTCCTGGGAGTTGCCGTCAGCTTTCGAATGTCGAGAACCGGGCTGGGTCGAGTCGCCGCGAC
>DATLNZ010000165.1 GCA_035536535.1 Actinomycetota bacterium
GCCCCTGACGAGCTTTGTCGGGCGTGAGCAGGAACTCGAGAAGCTCGAGGCGCTGCTGGGCTCCCACCGGCTCGTGACGGTTACGGGGCCGGGCGGTGCCGGCAAGACGCGGGTGGCGACCGAGGTCGTCCGACGGGTGCAGGGACTGTTCCCCGACGGCACCTGGGTGGTCGAGTTGGGGAGCCTGACCGAGCCGGAGCTGGTTGCCCATCAGACGGCGCGGACGCTGGAAGTCGCCGACTCGCCGGGACTCGACGTCGTCGAGGCGATTCGGGCGCAGATCGGGTCGGCGCGGATGCTGGTCGTGCTCGACAACTGCGAGCACGTGCTCGACGCGGCCGCGCTCGTGGCTGCCGGGATGCTGGAGTCGTGTCCAAACCTCCAGGTGCTGGCGACCAGCCGGCAGCGGCTGGACGTGCTCGGGGAGAAGGTCTATCAGCTTCCGCCCCTCGGCCTCCCGGCTCCCGGCGCCGCTCCCGCCGACACCGCGGCGTCGGACGCGGTCGCACTGTTCGCGGACCGCGCGCGGCTCGTCTACGAGTCGTTCGAGCTGGACGCATCCTCGGCCTCGGAGGTGGCTGAGATCTGCCGGCACCTGGACGGGCTCCCGCTCGCGATAGAGCTCGCGGCGGCTCATGCCGACTCGCTCACGCCCTCCGAGATCGGGGAGAGGCTGGCCGACCGATTCGCATTTCTGTCCCGCGGCAATCGAGCCGCACCCGAGCGCCAGCAGGGACTCCGGGCGGTTCTGGACTGGGGCTGGGAGTTGCTGGACGAGGCCGAGCGCGACCTGCTGTCGGGACTGTCGGTGTTCGCGGGCGGATGGACGCTGGAGTCGGCGCAGGAGGTGACCGGCGCAGGCCCGGGGTTGCCGGCGCGACTGGCCCGGCTCGCCGCACGCTCATTTGTCAACGTCACGTCCGAGGGGCAGACCTCGCGCTACGGGCTTCTCGAGACGGTCCGGCTGTATGCCTGGGACCGGCTGCATGCCGCCGGCAGCGCCCCCGGGCTGGTGCAGGCGCACGCCAGATGGTCCGTCCGGCTGGCGGAGCAGGCGGCAGGCGGCATCAGGGGTCCGGACGTCGCCCCGTGGCTCGAGCGGATGGAGACCGAGCACGACAACTTCCGGGCGGCCCTGCGGCGATGCCTGCAGGGCGACGTCGGGACGGCCGTCGAGTTGGCGGGATGGCTGTCGTTTTTCTGGGAGCGCCGCGGCCACGTGACGGAGGGGACGGCGTGGCTGCAGGAGGTCCTCGCAGCGGCTCCTGGAGATGCTACGGCAGAACTGGCCAGAGCCTTGTCCGGCGCGGCCTACCTGGCCGAGGCCGAAGGCGAGTACCACCGTGCCCAGTCGCTGAACCAGTCCGCGCTCGACGTCTATCGGTCGTTGCAGGACCGTCCCGGCCAGTGTCAGTCGCTCAGCGACCTCGGAAATGTACTGCGCGCGCTGCGGGACATGGCCGGCGCGGAGACAGCTCACGCCGAAAGCCTGCAGCTCGCCCGCGATCTGGGCGACGACTACGCGATCCAAAGGTCGCTGACGAACCTCGCCAACGTCTGGCTGGACTCAGGAGACCTGCAGCGGGCCCGGGTTGCCTACGAAGAAGCGCTCCCGGTGGCGGAGCGCATCGGCAACGTGGTGGGTGCGGTCGGCCTGCGAAACAACCTCGCGCAGATCGTCGGGGAGCTCGGGGACTGGGAGGCGGCGCGCGCTCTGGCTGCCGAGACGATGCGGGCAGCAAGAGCCACAGGCGACGTGATGGCACTGCTGATAGCGATCTCTGCCGGAGAGGTGGATGCGATGCGCAGGGGCGAGTTTCAGGAGGCCCGAAAACTGCTCGAGGAGGGCCTGGAGCTCGCCCGCGGGGCCAACGTCCGGTTGCACGTCGGTGCCTGCCTGCACGACCTCGGTGTCATCGAGGCCCGGGAGGGCAACCCGGAGGAGTCGGCCGCCCGCTACCGGGAGGCCTGGCAGATCTTTCGTGACATCGGCGCGGACGCTCGCGCGATCGCGTCGCTGGGAAACCTGTTTCAACTGACGGTTGAGAGAGGCGACATGCGGCAAGCGGCGGATATGGCCCGCGAGGCTCTGGGATTGCAGTCCGGGGCCGAGGCCCACCTTCTCGCGCGGCCACTGGAGATGGCGGCCACCGTAGCATCGCTTGCCGGCGAGGACGAGGCCGCCGCAGGACTGTTCGCCGCCTCGGCCGCCGTTGCGTCCGCAGCCCCGGTTTCGACAGAATCGTCCCCTTCAACGGAGCGTGCGGCGCAACGTGAGCGGATGATCGAGTCGCTCCGAAAGCGCATGGGGAGCGGATTCGCGGTCGCTTGGGACCGTGGCGAGGCGATGGACAGGGAGCGCGCGATGGAGGTGGCGGCTTCGGTGACCCAGCTGCCATGAGCGGCTCGCCCAGACTGCCGGACGGTACCCGGATCGGCCACGTCCACCTGAAGGTCGCCGACGTGGACCGCGCCCTGCGCTTTTACTGCGACATCCTCGGCTTTGAGCTGATGGTCCGCTGGGGCGAGCAGGCGGCGTTCATCTCCGCCGGTGGGTACCACCACCACATCGGACTCAACACGTGGGAGTCCAGGGGCGGCTCCCCGCCACCTCGCGGCCACACCGGCCTTTTCCACCACGCGATCCTGTTCCCGACCCGCAGGGACCTCGCCGAGGTGTTCAAGCGGCTCGTCGATGCCCAGTGGCCGCTGACGGGAGCGTCGGACCACGGGGTGTCCGAGGCGCTGTACCTGGACGACCCGGACGGCAACGGCGTCGAGCTGTATCGGGACCGGCCCGAGAACCAGTGGCCTCGCAACCCCGACGGCTCGCTGACGATGTACAACGCGCGGCTCGACTTGGAGGCCCTGTTGGCGGAGGCGGAGGGGACGCAGCCGGCTCCCGCTACGCCCCCTCCGGCAGAACCGGACCTCGCCTGACTAAGAGGAGACCGCGGCGACCTCTCCGCTCGGGGTGAGCTGCGGGACGTAGGTCCCAAACGACCAGATGTGGCCCTCGAGGTCCTTGACCCCGTACTCGCGCGAGCCGTAGGGGGTGTCGTTCGGCTCCCGGACGATCTCGGCCCCCGCGCCGCGTGCCTGCGCGCAGTGGGAGTCGGGGTCGTCCACGACCACGTAGACGGACTGGTTCACGGCGGGCAGGTCCAGCGGGCTTGTCCAGCCCATCTGCGGGTGCGACGGACCCAGCATGATGACCCCGTTGCCAAGCTTCATCTCGGCGTGGACCAGGTTGCCGTCCGGCATCCTGGCCTCCATCAGGCGCTCAAAGCCGAAGGCCGACTCCAGCCAGTCCAGCGCGGCGGCCGGGTCGCGGTACGAAAGCGCCGGGTAGACGCCGGCGGCATGGGAGTGGTGGCTCATGTCTCCTCCTCGGATTGATTCTTACGGGCGAAATCTGATCTTACGGGCGCGATCAGGTGCCGTCGTGCGGGTCCAAGATCCACAGGTCGTCCGGGAGGCGGTCCTCCAGGGACTGCACGAAGCGGCCGACCGACGCGTCGTGTCCGTCCCAGACGACCACGGCCTCGTCTGCGTTGGACGCCAGCCACGCGTCCCGTCTCGCCAGCGCCGCTCCCGCCTTTTGCCTGGTCTCCGGAATCTTGGCCTGCAGGACGATGCTCCCGGAGGCGCCGTCCAATAGCCTTCGAAACGACACCTGCGAGACCGACGGCCACACGGACTCCTGCCCCGGATAGGCGACGACGGCGACGTACGGGACGCCCGAGCGCCACGCGGCCTCGGCCCCCAGTTGCTCGGCCCCCAGGCCGAGCCCGGTGAGGACCTTCAGGTCCGGGTGGACCTCCCGCTTTGCCGTCAGGATCTCCGCGAGGCGCTTCGTGATCCTGTCCGCCACGGGGTTGTCGCCGTAGCCACCGATGTCCGGGGGCCTGTGCCCGCCGACCACGACCAGACGTCCGGACGGGAGCCGGGGGTCGCGGCCCCGACCGACGGGGGCCGGGTCGTCGGCCGCCCCGAGGTCCGCCGGGAAGCCCGTGCCTTCGCGCGCGGCCTGCGTTTGGGCGGCTTCGACCGCCAGGCGATCCACGAGATCGTTGACGGGATCGCCGCCGTGGCCCTTTACCCACCGGAAGGCGATGTCCGGTTTCCGCGCAACGTACAGCTCCACCAGCGGCTCCCAAAGCTCGCGGTTGGCCACCGGTTTCTTCTGGCTGTTGCGCCACCCGTTTGCGAGCCACGACTTCCACCAGCCGTCCCGGAAGCAGTGGACGACGTAGGTCGAGTCGCTGACGACGTCCAGGGGCCCGTCCAGCGACCGGGCCGCCTCCAGCACCGCCGTGATCTCCATGCGCTGGTTTGTGGATTGCCGCTCGAAGCCGCTCTGGAAGCGGCCTCCGGGGACGGCCCAGGCCCAGCCCCCGGGGCCGGGGTTGCCCACGCAGGCCCCATCGGTGTAGACGGTGGTCGTCGAGCCGGGTATGGGCGTGGACCCGCCGTCCCCCGCTCTTTGGCGCCCGTCTTCTGCCATGGCCTGCTCCCTTGGTCGCCGCGTCGAGGTGTCATCGTCGCAGAGCCGGGGGGCCGCGATCGGGCCCCTCTGTCACTCAGACATGCGATCGGACGCGCACCACGGCGTCCGCGACTAGCACCGCGCGGGCACCTAGTGTTGTGGCAGTTCTGAGGGGTGTCGCAGAAGCCGTGGGGCGGCTCCCAGGACGATGACGCGCGTGACCGGACCCGGTAGCTCGAGGTTGCCTGCGCGATCGCGCGCGACCGCGTGCACCGAGTAGCCTCCAGGTCTGCCGGGCAGATTGGACCTCCAGGAACAGTTCTGGCGGCCTTCATCCAGACAGGAGATCTCGACGGCGCCGGTAAAGGGCTGGCCGCCCGGCGTGTCCGGGTGGAAGGTGACGCTGACGTCAGCGATCCCGGACAGGGCGTCGCTCGCTGTCCCTTGAACGGCATCGGACGCGACGCTTCCCGCGTTGATCAGGACCGAGTCGCGTGACGTGAGGAAACCGGAGGCAGGCCGTCCTCCATCCACGGTCCAGGTGTGGAGCGCGGGTGACGGGTCGACGTTGCCTCCCTTGTCCCGCGCGCGGACCTCGAACGTATAGGTGCCTTCTTGCAGCCCGCTGATCGCCACCGGGCTGGAGCACGCGGAGAAGGGGGCCGAGCCGAATCGGCACTGGTAAGAGAACATCGCACCCGAGCTGAGGTCGTCAGCTCCGGCGAACGCGAACGACGCGCTCGCACTGGAGGTGTACCGGCCGGGAGAGGACACGAAGGAAGTGTCCGGAGCGACGTCGTCCTCGGTGAACTTGTCGATGTTGTCCCTGCGCCCGACGTATACGTGCTGGTTTGTGGGATCTACCGCGACACCGGTGGGGTCAAAGCCGAGCGATAGGGATTGGACGGCCGTCATGGTGGCCGTGTCGATCACCGACAGACTGCCGCTGCCGCGGTGCAGAACGTAGGCTCGGTGCGTCTCGGGCTGTATCACGAGCGATGCGGGTCCCCTTTGCACCTGGATCGTCGCACGGGGCGCCAAGGTGGCGGCGTCCAGCGCGTGCACGCTGTCGGCTTGCCAGTCGGACACGAACAGCCCGTCGGAGACGGGGTCGTATCCGAGGCCGGTGGGCGAATAGCCCAGGGATATCGAGCGGATCACTTGGTTTGCACCGTTCACGACGGTGAGACCGCCGGACCTAGCGACATAGACCACGTTGCGGGATTCATCGACAGCGACCTCGTACGGCGTGCCGCCCACGCCTACAGTGCCGACCGTGGACAGCGTCCCGGTGTCCACGACGCCGATGGCCGCGCTGCCATACATCGTCACGTACAGCCGCTGCGTCCGTGGGTTGAGGGCCAGATTGTGGGGTGCCGAGCCGACTGGGATCGTTGCGAGGGTCGCGAAGGTCGTCGAACTGATGACCGAGACGCTGTCGCCGTAGTAGTTGGCCACGTAGATGCGGGCGGAGGCCGGGTCATGGAGAACGTCGTGTGGCAAGCGGCCCACGGGCAGGCTGTTGATCGTGGCGCCCGTCGACGGGTCCAGGACGAGCAGCCGGCTGGTTGGGGTATGTGAGACGTAGAGCCGGTTGGCGGCTGAGTCGACGGCGACGCCCCAGCCCTCGAGGTCGGCGACGGGGAACGTTGCGAGTCTGGCTGCCCCCGCTTCGGCACGCGGCCCCACCACTGCCATGGACGCCACGAGGGCGACCACCAACATCATCCGAATTCTCAAACCCAACCCCCCTGCAACCGATGTCCGGCGGACGACGTGCGCCCCGGGCGCGCATCACCCGCGCGAGGGCCCAAACCCGGGCCCCCTCGTACCATTCGCCCTCGGCCAGCATCAGTCCTGCCTGGCCTGGAACTTCGCACCGCCGGCGGCCGGCAGTCATGGCGATCAAGCCGTCGCCGAGCGTCCGGGGCCGCGGCCTCCCTGCGCGGGCAGGATCAGAGCGCCGCGACCGGTTTCACCGCCTATGGGCTGGGCATGGTCACGAACACTGGAAAGGCAGTGCAGTAGTGACCGCGGAGTGCCGCTAGCGACAGGAGGTTTTGTGGCGCAGGAGAAGAGCCCCTTTGGTGGGCAGCCAGTTATCCGCTTTGCCACAGAGGTGGACAGGCGGAGCTTTATGAAGTGGGCCGGGTTAGTCGGTGCCGGAACCTCACTGGCAGTCGCGGGGGTCGCGTGCAGTGACGCGAAGAAGCCCCGAGCGGCCAGGGACGAGTCCCCGGCCCCCACGCAAGACGTGGAGATCCTGAACTTCGCGCTGACGCTCGAACTGCTCGAAGCCGACTTCTACGACCGGGGACTCAAGGCGAACCTGCTAACCGGCAGGGACCTCGAGCTCGTGACCCCGATCAAGGCTCACGAAGACGCCCACGTGTCGGCCATCACCGCGACCGTCCAGAAGCTGGGCGGCACGCCTGCGGCACGTCCCACGTTCGTCTACCCCGATGCCACCTTCAAGGACAGGGCCACCTTCCTGGCCACCGCCGCGAGGTTCGAAAACCTCGGCGTCACGGCCTATCACGGACAGGTGACGAGGATCGGGAGCAAGGAGGTGCTGGCTGCTGCGGCGTCCATCGCAGGAGTCGAGTCGCGGCACGCCGCCATCCTCGCCGATCTCACGGGCGGCAAGCCGTTCCCTGCGCCCGTCGAGGCGAAGCTCGACAAAGAGGCCGTCCTCCAGGAGGTCAAGCCCTTCATTGGCGCCTCGTCCACGGCCAGTCCCGCAGGCGGAACGCCAGGTGGCGAGGAGGGCAACTGATGAACCGACGAGAGATGCTCAAGGGGGCAGTTGCGATTCCCGGCGCCGCGGCGCTCCACATGCTCACCGCCAGGTGGGCACTTGCACAGCCGGCCGATTTCCCGGACGACGTCGCGGTGCTGAACTACGCACTGACGTTGGAGTTCCTGGAGGCGGAGTTCTACAACCAGGGCAACGCCCGCGGACTTCTGTCCGGCAAGGAAGAAGGCTACTTGCGCGCCATCGGTGACGACGAGAACGCCCACGTGGCCGCCATCAGCGACACCATCAAAAAGCTGGGCGGACAGCCCACGGCCGCTCCGGCCGTGGACTTCAAGGACTCCTTCGCCAACAGGCAGAAGTTCCTGGAGACGAGCCTTGCCTTCGAGAACACCGGTGTCTCCGCTTATCTGGGCGCCGCCGGGTTCATCAAGAGCAAGGAGATCCTCCAGGCGGCCGCAGGAATCTTCGGGGTGGAGGCCCGTCACGCCGCGATCATCGGAAACCTGCTCGGCCTCCCGGCGGAAGGTGGCGTCTACAAGGGACCCACGGAAACCCCGATGGCCAAGGCGGACGTGCTGAAAGCGATCGCTCCCTTTCTGGCTGGCCAGGGGGGACCGCGCGCCACGGACAACGACGCGGACACCGGCGGTACAGGAGGAGGCCGGACCTCAACCGCTCGCCCGCCGACCCGAACCGGCGCGCCGGCAGCCACTCCGGCTGGGCCGGGAGCGACTCCGGCCCCCAGTGGACCGGTCCCGCCGCAGGCCTCGCCGATCGCCTCGGCGGTTCCGAGGCCCTAGGCCGACTGCACCAGCTGACGACCGGACGCCGCCGTTCCTGACCCCAGGAACGGCGGCAATGGTCCGGTGTGCACCACCGACAGCCTTCGCATCGCGCGCGTGATCGCCACGTAGAGCATCCGCAGGCCGGCGGCCTCCACGACGCCCTGCGGCTCCACCAGCACCACGCCGTCGAACTCAAGGCCCTTGCAGCGGTCCACCGGAACCAGGGTCACCGGGTGGTCCATTCCCTCGGCCTCCGCGTCGCCGAAGTCGGCCCCCGCGGCCACGAAGGCCTCGCGGATCGCGTCCAGTTCCTGCCTCGGCGCGATCACGGCCGCCGTCCCGACCGCGGCCTGCATCTCCCGGGCCTCCCGCACCACGGTCGCGGCCATCTCGCCCGCGGACACGTCGTGCATGACAACCTCGCCCGGCTCCCGGCGGACCGCCTTCGGCGCCTGCAGTGCGGGCGCCGCCACGGCAAGCACGCGGGACGCCACCTGCATGATCGACTCGGCCACGCGGTAGCCGAGGGTGAGCTCCTCCACGCGTGCGGACTCGCGG
>DATLNZ010000166.1 GCA_035536535.1 Actinomycetota bacterium
ATCGAGTCGCTCCCGGCGATCCAGGCCACTGAACGGGCCATCGTGGACGTACACATCTCAGTTGCCAAACTCTTTATCCCGGTGGCGCAGGAGATGTACCGGCAGCTTGGGCTCGAATGGCCTCAGGAGCTTGAGAGAGCCGTCCGAGAGCATCTTCAGCGCCGGGTCGGTGCTCGCATCTGACACGTAGGGCGGGAACTTGCTTATCCCATAAAGCCGGCGGCTGAATGACGAGGGACCATCCCACAACGCCGGGTCCGGTTCCACGCCCTTGTCGGGAACGGGTGTCGAGCCAGGTGCGAACAGCTGCTTCCACTGCTCCAGGAGTTCCTGTCTCACCCCCTCTGTACGGTTTGGAGATGCCATCGCCGAAAGCCTGGACTGGAGTAGACCGGGTCGCTGGGGGCTACGTCATCGACGGCAGGCCGGTCCCAAGGGTGACTGCGATCGCTTCGTTGGCTCGGCTTCGGGCTCCCTGGGAAGCGGAACCAGCCACCGCTGAGGAACTCGCCCAAATCTATGCCACGCGCGGACCGATGGGCCTTCACATCCACGCGGTCACCGCCGCCTACCCAGGGTCGGTCTCTTGCCCGCCAGAGGTCTGCGCCGGTGAGTGCGTCGTCTACCGAGCACAGTTCGGACTGTTCGTCGACACCTACCGGCCCGTGTTCTTTCAGCGTGAGATGCCGGTGTTTTCTCGATCGCACGCGTACGCGGGAACTCCCGACTGGATCGCTGCCGTTGGCGGCCGTGTGCTGATCGGTGACACCAAGTCTGGGGCGCCGTACCCCCAGGTGGCATTACAGCTCGCTGGCTATCGGCACGCCGAATTCACCATCGACGCCAGTGGTAGAGAGAGCCCTCTTCCTCGGTGCAGCGGAGGCGTCGTTCTCAGCCTCTTTCCTGACAGGTTCGAGTTGCGTGACGTCCGCTGCGATGACACGGTGTTCCAGGCGTTCCTCAGCCTCCGAAGCTTTCACGAACACAAGGCCAGGCTCGAAGACGCGGCGATCGGCGCCATCCACCCCGTTCCGTAGCTGGCCACGAGCGGTGCGGGTTTTGGACGAGCCGCGGGTTGTGTAATCCGGCGAAAGCGGACACCCGTTCCGGTTGATTGCGGACAGGTGGGGGACGGCGGGCGGCGAGAGATGCCCCCCATCTACGAGCCGCGCTGGTACGCCAGGGTCGCCCTGATCGCCGGGATCGCAGCACGCCCAACTGCTTCGCAACGGCGACCGTCGGACCCGGTCGCTCCCGATGGTGCCAAGCTGTAGCTCGATGAAAGCGTTGCGGACCGAGGAGGAGTGGGCCCGGCAAGTGATGAGTTACGCCCTCGGCGTGCCAGTCCTCCAGCACGATGATGGGTCCGTCGGGGGGATGTACGACCTCGATGTCGTCTACGACGGTGAGACCGCCGCTGCGGAAGTCATCTCAGCAGCCGACGGTGAATCGATCGCCCTCTGGAACCTCATGAACGGGCGCGACGAAACGTGGGTGGTCGACGAGCTCCAAGGCGGGTGGATGGTCTCGCTCGAATCGACGGCTCGGGCGAAGCGACTCAGAACTGAGCTTCCTCGCCTCCTCCAAGAACTGGAGATGTCCGGTCTTACAGGGTTCCGCCGGGGGCGGACCTCCGCGAAGGACCAATTTTCCGAGGTCGCTCACGCTCTAGGTGTCGCAAGCGCGATGCAGAACGGAACGGACGTCCCTGGGAGCATCTACATCACGATCCAGCTACCAAGGGAGCGAGCTGGCGGGTTCCTCGCAGACACCGGCGACGCCTTGCCGGCTTGGGTGGCGGAGTTCTTGCGTGCACCGAAGCGGCGTGACGTCCTCGATAAGTTGGCCCGCTCGGGACGGTCGGAGCGGCACGCTTTCGTCTTTCTTCCCGGCTTCGCGGAAGCCCCATTCGGCGTCACAGACCTCCTGATGCGGAATAGCGCACCGCTGCCGCTCGCAAATCCGCAGCTTCCCGACGAGGTGACGCACGTGTGGCTAGTCAGCGGATGGAGCAGCGGGCGAGGCTTCCGGTGGTCTCCCACTGACGGCTGGAGTTTCTTCGACAAGTTGCAAGTGACGGCCGCCTAGCACCTGGTGGGCCAGGTCGCCTGGGCTCGATCCGGCGGCGCTTCAGGCAGGCTTCGAGGTCCTCTCTGCGGAACACACAGGGAACCTGACGGCAACCTCGGAGCGATCACCCGGAGGGAACTCGCTCCCACCGTCCGCGGGTCCGGCCGATCTCGCGCCAGCCGAACTGCTCATAGAACTCGGGCGGGTCGTCATGGGGCGAGCCAAGAGGCACCAGGACGCGGTCGGCGCCACCGAGTTGCTGCCACTCGATGGCATGGCGTACAAGCCAGGTGCCGATTCCGCGGCGACGATAGGCAGGCTCCACGAAGCGCTCACGTAGAGCACACCAGCGAGTCACGCGTGACACCGTGCCGCCCCCCGTCAGGTCGCCCTGGGCATTGACGTAGCCGACGACGGCGCCGTCGAGTAGTCCGGTGAAGCGTGTAGCCAGGTTGTCGACCTCGCGGCGGACCGTCAGGCCGGCGACGGGAGGTGGACCGGGAGGAGCGAGACCGTCGAGGGTCCCGGCGAACCTGATCCCGTCGTGACCGGCCCGGTCGCTGAAGCCCGCACCCACGACGACGGCCCGCACGTGCGGCCACGCGTCCGGGATTCCGAAAGTGGCAGGACTGGGGAGGTCGCCGCTGGCCCATTGCCGTTTGACGCCCCACTTCTCGAGCTGCCCAACGCATGCCTTCGCCAGCGCGTGCGCGGCTTCCATGCGATGAGGCCACCCGATGAGCCACTTGATCTCACCAGCGTCGTAGAAGTCGGGCATCACCCGAGAGTCCGTGCCATAGCGGCGTAGATGGGCCGCGGCTACGAGACGGTCCCGGACCACAGCGACGAAGGTCACTCTGTCGACGACCCAGGGGTCGACGACGTACTCGGCAGGCTCACGTTCGAGCTGGGCGAGCAGTGCGGAGACGGGAAGCGACCAACCCGGGACGACTGCAGCGATGTGGGCGTTGACAAGCTCCACGAGTTGGTCGCGGTCGGCGCGTGTGAACAGGCGAATCTCGGTGGCGAGCTGCCCAGGGACCGTGCACATGGGGTGACCTCCTGAAGGAAAGAAAGGAGGCCGCTACCAGTGCGGCACGTTTCCAGTGTAATGCCCGGAAGGGGGTCTTGCCTAGACCTTTCGGGACTCGCTCGACCGCATCGCCTCCGGGCTCCCCATGCTCGGCCGAATTCATCACCTGCTCTCCACGGTCGACAGCGGTCACGCTTCCAGCAGCCCGCCATACGCCAACTACGTCGACTGCGTCGGAGTGGTGGAGTCGACGCGGGCGGGCACCGACCGGATTCGGTCGTGGGCACCGACCAGGGATGAACGCGACTTGGCCGATGCAGCGGATCGCCTCGCCGATGCCGTCGCCCAG
>DATLNZ010000167.1 GCA_035536535.1 Actinomycetota bacterium
TCGCTGGGGGCCGAGCACGTCGGTGATGAGCTGGTCCCCCACGTAGATCGTCTCCGATGGCCGCGCGCCCACCAGCCTGCAGCCTTCATGGAAGGCCTCGCGACCCGGCTTGCCCGCGGGGGCCACGAACGGAAGACCCTCCGCCTGCAGGGTCTCGGGGACCCAGGCGGCCGAAGCGTTGCTGACCACCCCGGGGTTCATCCCCGCGGCGCGCACCCTCTTCACGACCTCCCGGGCCTCCTGGGTGAAGGGGCCGCCGGCGGGGATCAGCGTGTTCTCGAGGTCGAACAGCACCGCGCGCACCCCCTGGTCGCGGAGCATCTCGAAGGGAATGTCCTCCGCCCGGTCGAACTCCAGCCAGGGCCGCAGCGCCGCCCTCATCTGTCCGCCGCGGGCGATCGAGACGATCCCGGCGGTGCCTCTGTACAAGACCTTTGTGCCCCAGACCACCCAGCGCAGCGCGTCGTTGGCCGTGCCCGAACGTCGCGGCTGTCCCTCCGGACGAAGCCGCGCGCGACCCTCCCGCGGCTCAGACAACGCCCACCGTCGATTGGTCTCCGATCATGAACCTGTATGCCACGGGAGAAGACCCGTCGCGGCTGACGACGCTTCGCCGGCCGAGGATGGAGTCGGAGACCCGCCGCACTCCCGACACCTGGGAGTCGGTCATCAAAATCGAGTGCTCCACCTCGCTGGACTCCACGACGCACCCCTCGCCCACGGCCGTGAACGGCCCGATGTACGAGTCGGTGACGCGAGCGCCCGCGCCGATCACCGCCGGGCCTCTCACGTGGGAGCGCAGGATGGTAGCTCCCGCTTCGACCACCACCCGCCCCTCGATGCGCGATGCCGTGTCGACCTCGCCTTCCATCCGCGGAGGTATCGACTCCAGGACCGTGCGGTTGGCCTCGAGCATGTCGTCCTTTTTGCCAGTGTCCAGCCACCATCCCCGGACCAGGTGCGGCCTGACGTCCAGCCCCGCGGTGACCATGTGCTGTATCGCGTCGGTTATCTCCAGCTCTCCGCGCCAGGAAGGCTGGATCGCGCGCGCGGCATCGAAGATGTTGCGGTCGAACAGGTAGACGCCGACAAGGGCCAGGTTGGACGGAGGGTCCTGGGGCTTTTCGACCAGCCGGACCACCCTGTCGCCCTGCAGCTCGGCCACGCCAAAGGCCTGCGGGTTCGGGACCGGGGTGAGAAGGATCGAGGCGTTGGGCTTTTCGCGCTCGAACTCCTCCACCAGCGAGCCCACTCCCTCCTGCAGCAGGTTGTCGCCCAGGTACATCACGAACGGCTCACCGGCCAGGTACCACTCCGCCGTCAGGACGGCGTGGGCAAGACCCAGCGGCTCGGGCTGGTCTATGTACTGGACGTTGAGCCCGAACGTGGAGCCGTCTCCCACGGCCGCCCGGATCTCGTCGCCGGTGGTGGGGGCGACGATGATCCCCACGTCCTGGATGCCGGCGCGGGCCAGGTCCGCCAGGACGTAGAAGAGGATCGGACGGTTGGCGACCGGGATCAGCTGCTTGGCGGACGTGTAGGTGAGGGGACGAAGACGCGACCCGGTTCCCCCGGCCAGGACTAGTCCGCGCACGTCAGGCCGCCGGACAGGGACTGATGCGGCGGGACGGCGACGACGACTGCTCCTGCTGGGCCCCCTGGACCGGCTGCTGCCGGACGAAGTCCTCAAATCTGGAACCCAGCACCAGGCGCAGTTCGGTCCCTCCGGAGCGGACCCTTGCCCTGGGAATGATGGCCGCCAGCCGGTCTGCGTCAGGGAGCATGGGCTTCGGGGCGATGACCTCCGTCTCTCGCTGCACAGTCGTGACGGTCTCGTAGCGCACGACGTCGAATCCCTTCTCGTCCAGTGACCTCGCGACGCTCGCCGCCAGGCCCTTGCCGGACGCGTCCTCAACCGCGACCTTGACCGCCGCCTGCGCCTGTGGGCCAGACTCGTTTCGCAACCTAGCGAACAGAGCCTCCGCGGCGCTGCGGTCCATCAGGACCACCGACTCCTGGTTGATGGTGGTCTCGCGTCCTGGCACCGTCAACGTCGTCAGCTGATCCACCCCCACCCGTCTGACCTTGAGGGCGAACTGCGCCATCTCGTTGAGGCTGAATCCCTGATCGACCGTGACGTTCTGCGCGAATGCACGGCCCAGGGCCCGAACCCGGTCCGGGCGGCCCAGGATCTGCGGGCGCCCGACCTTCGCCACGACCGCCTTCAGGAACTGCTGCTGTCGCTGGATGCGTCCGAAATCGCCTGAGCCGGTGGCATAGCGGGCGCGGACGAACGAAAGGGCCGCGTTGCCGTCCAAGTGGTTCGGACCCGCCCGGAGCCGGAAC
>DATLNZ010000168.1 GCA_035536535.1 Actinomycetota bacterium
ACGCACCGGACGACGACACGGCGCCACAGGAGTGGGACCGGCTCAACTGCGCGTCCGCAGTGGAGGTGCCGACTCCCGAGCCTGTTGCGATCGACGCGTCCGGGGCGTGGTTCGGAGCCCCGGCTCTGGTCATGCGCCGACTGAACGGACGCCCCCTTCACGCCCCGGCCGACCTGGACACGTGGCTGCGGGAGATCGCGCAGGCGCTGATTGCCGTCGCCGGCGGCCCCCGGCGGGGGGTGCCGGCCGCAGTCCGCGAACGGCGGCCGTGGCAGCCACCGAGAGGACTTCGGCTGACCGCGCTGACGGGTCCAGCCGTCGACCTGCTCCAGCGCGAGCTGCCGAAGGTCCCGCGGCGCGGACAGGTCTTTGCGCACTGCGATTTCCATCCCGGCAACCTGCTGTGGTCACGCGGACGCCTGTCCGGCGTCGTCGACTGGAGTGCCGCACGGCTGGCCCCGCGCGCGTGGGACGTCGCCTACTGCCGCGCAGACCTGTGCGTGCTGCTCGGCCTCCGAGCGGCCGACCGAATGCTCGAGCACTACGAGCGGATCTCCGGCGCCCGCCTCGAGCACCTGCCGCTGTACGACCTCGCATGCGGACTCAGCGCGTTGCGATGGAGCCATCTTTGGGCGGGCGCTTATGCCGAACAGGGGCGCCGGGATCTGACGACTGGCAAGGTGAAAGCGAGATCGGCGGCTCTGGTCCGCCGCTCATTGGCCCGCCTCTGAGACGGCGCCGGCAAGCGGTCCGGCTCAGCATCCCGAGGGGACCCGGGGCGTGACTTGCCTGCGATTTACCTAGCAGGCTCCCTGGAACATGACCTCGCCCAGCTGCACGTTCCCCGGACGGCTCCCGTCGCCAAAGTGGATCACGACGCTCTTCAACGAGATGAGGTGCACGCCACGGAAGGCCGCCAGTGGAATTCGCGTCTCCGACAGCGACCACCATCCCCTGCGCAGCTCGTCATTGCGGCCGAACTGATTGCCGTCGCTCGGGGGGGGCCGGATAAAGGACCAGCCGAAGCCCTCACCGGACACCGTGGCGCGCTCGTCATCGGAGTTCACAAGCTCCACGGCCCAGGGAACGGACGCCGCCCCGTCGTTGCTCGGTGAGGCGTCGTTCATCGCGCCGCGGATGACGATTTCGCAACGGTTCGCGACGAGGTCCGGAAACGGCATCTGCACGGTCGCCTTGCTGTTCCAGTTGATCGTCGCTTGGCTTGAAGCCGAGTTGATCCACCACTGAGGACACTGGTCGCGGGCGCTGTCGCAGACGGCAAGGTCGCCCCCCGACGTGGTTATGGCTCCCCCCGCCGCATTGGCGCCGCTCATCCACGTCGTCACGAACGTCCTCTCGCCGGCAGGCGGCAGATAGGACGGAAGAACGGCCGGAGTGCACGACGTCACGCAGCCTGACAGTGCCGGAGCGCCGCGCGCCGTCAGAAGCCACTCCAGGTCGCGCTCTGCTCCGACGTGGGTGCGGATGAATGCGGCGACGATCTTTGCCGTGATTGACTCCTGCGTTGCGCGTGGCAGGCGGTTGCTCCGCGGGGAGTCCGGCATGCAAATCGCGTGTTCGTACGGATTCAGGGGCAGCACCTGTGTCGGGTCACGCTGCCACTCGTCCGGCCACTCGGAGTTGAAGAACCCGTGGTTGGCTCCGACCAAAGTGAACTGCGCCCTGGCGTAGGCGTCTGAATTCAGGTCGAACCGCGAACGGTCCCAGACTCTGGCGCCCTGGGTCCCCGTCTCGAAGTCGCAAGACCCGGTGATCGCGGCGAAGTGCAGACCCGTTGGGGCGTGCACGCGCCGGTCGAAGTCGAAGTCGACGGCGCCTATCTCGATCAGGGCCCTGTACGGCGACGGCTTGGACACATCGGCCTGCTCCCGGCGCACCAGCCCAGCGAGGGCATCGGCACTGCGCGAGTGTCCGACGAGGACGACCCGGTCCACGTCCAGCGACCCCCGCAGATCGAGGGCCGACGACGGACCGCCGCCGTCCGACCAGGACTCCATCAGGTCCAGCGTGGCCCGCGCCAGGTCAGCCCGAAGGCTCAGGTCGTCCATAGGTGGCGGCCGCATGGACAGCACCCAGTTCACGCTGGGCGACACGACCGTGTACCCGTGAGAGGCGAGGACGCGGCCGGCGTAGTCGTACCCCCGCCAGCTGGGCAGGTCCTCGACGGGGCCAGCGGTGGGACAGGGGCCGGGGAAAAGGACGCCGCCGACAGTGACGTCCCTGCCGGCAACCCTGCAGGGGTGGTGCGCACCGTGCATGAACAGCACGACGGGGGACCGGACCGCCCCCACCGGAGCGTGGATCACGCCGTACATGCGTGTGGGAGTGGGGTTGGTCGGAGCGCCGACGACTGCGACACCAGCGTCGTACTCGGCCGTCCTCACCTCGTAGGGGCCGGCAGCGTCCGGTGGCGCTGCGGAGGCCGGGCCGGACACGTCTGGTGGCGCCGCCGGGTTGGCCCCCAAAGCGGGGGCCGCGGCAACCGCCACCAGCGTCGCCAATACAGCAATAGCCCCACGAATCAACATGGACCTGTTCTTCGCCGTCGAGCCCCCGTTGTCCTTGTCGTGGGTCCACGACCGTCTGCCCCGACGCAACCGTCCAACTGCCCACGGTCCATGCCTTGATGAGCATATAACCATTTGGTTATCCTCAAGGAGTGACTACGTTTGAAGTCGTAGCTGAGCCCAACCGCCGCCGCATCCTCGACGCCCTGCGGCGGCGGGAGCTGCCCGTGGGCGAGTTGGTGGACAGGCTGGCGCTGAGCCAGCCCCTGGTGTCCAAGCACCTTCGGGTTCTGCGCGAGGCAGGCCTTGTGGAGGTGCGGGTGGATGCACAGCGTCGGCGCTACCGCCTCCGCCCGGACTCGCTCCGAGAGATCGACCAGTGGCTGAATCCCTACCGGCGGTTCTGGACCAACAAGCTGGATGCGCTCGAGGCGCACCTGGAAAGGAAGTGAGCTCAATGGACGGACAGGCGCAACGGATGGGCGACGAGTGGGAACTGCGGTTCGAGCGGCGGCTTCCACACCCCGTCGCCAAGGTGTGGGACGCCCTGACGCAGCCGGAGCAGTGGAAGCACTGGCTGGCCGAGGGAGGGCAGGTCGACCTCCGCGTCGGGGGTCGCATATCCATGACGGGCCACGGGATCGAAAGCACCATCACCGAGCTTGACCCGCCGCGCCTGATCGCGTTCGGGTGGAACTCCTTTGACTGGGAGGGAGGCATCGTCCGATGGGAGCTCGAACCCGCCGAGGGCGGCACCCAGCTAGTCCTCACGCACCGGTTAAAGGGGATGTCACAAGAGCAGGCGGACGAGTTCCGCGGCCGCTTCGACCTTCCGGACGGATGGAAGCCGGTCCCCAGCACGCTGGCCGGCTGGCACGTGCTGCTGGACCAGCTGGCCCGGGCTCTTGACGGGCACACGGATCAGCTGGAGCACCAGTACTGGACGAAGCTCAACGAGGAGTACGCGGAAAGGCTCGGCTCCCAGGTGACCTAGGAGGATCAGGCGGCACTCGGGCGCGCTACTCCCGGTTCAAAGCGAAGGCCGTGGCTTCGTCCGGGGTCATGCCGGCCCCCCGTTCGACGGCCGCTGAATATGCCTCCTCACCCAGCTCCCGCCGCAGGTCCTCACGGACCGTGTCGAGCACCGGCCGGTCCGCCGATGGCATCGGAACCGCCTCGCGACTGCGGATGCTCTCCGCCCATCCGAGCAGGACGGCCGCTCGCCCGGCTCGCCCCGCGGCGGCCTCCACCCGGACCATGAGCTCCAGCACGGGCAGCCTCGGGTACTGGTTCGCGCTCAGCCTGGGCACCAGTTGCAGAGCCTCCGTCAACGCGTCCGCCGCGGACTCCAGGCGGTTGTCCGCCAGGTCCACGCCTGCCTTGGCGTGAAGCGCCGCCCGCCGGCTCACGTCCGAACCGGCCTGTCCCAAGGCTGCGTCGGCCCAGCTTCCGGCCCCCCTCACGTCGCCCGACA
>DATLNZ010000169.1 GCA_035536535.1 Actinomycetota bacterium
TCGCCGTCGACGGGGGTTCGGGGTGTGTGGACCCGAGCGACCAGACGATCGAGGCAGGCAAGTACACGCCCTTGAGCAGGCCGCTTTACATCTATGCGTCCAAGGCCTCGGTGGCCAAGCCCCACGTAAGGCAGTTCGTGGAGTTCTATCTGGACAGCGTGGGTGACGTGATCGGCGACGTCGGCTACGTATCCATGCCGAAGGAGAAGGCCGAGGACGCCCGCAACATCTTCAAGGAGGCAACGAAGAGCGCGTGAGCGCCACTCCCGCTCCCACGAGCCTGCGAGAGGGCGGAGACCCCGCCCTCTCGCAGGCCGTTGACCTCTCCCACCGGCCGCGGCCGGGCGAAAAGGTGATCCGCGCGTTGCTGGCCGCGTGCGGCGTGATGTCGATCCTGACGACGGCGGGCATCGTCCTCACGCTGGCCTTTGAGGCGTTTGAGTTCTTCCGCGAGGTGCCGGTGTGGTCTTTTGTCACGGGCACCAACTGGTCCGCGCTGATCGAGCCCAAGGCCTACGGGGTCCTGCCGCTGGTGTCAGGCACGTTGATGATTGGGGTCCTCAGCGCGATTGTAGGCGTTCCTCTGGGCGTTTCCACCGCGATCTACCTCCGGGAATACGCCTCTCCCCGTGTCCGAAACCGCCTGAAGCCCACGCTCGAGGTGTTGGCCGGGATACCCACGGTCGTCTTGGGGTACTTCGCGCTGACGTTCGTTACCGAGACCGTGCTGAGGCCCCTTTTCGGCGACCGCATCGACTTCTACAACGGGCTTTCGGCCGGGCTGGTGGTCGGCATCATGATCGTGCCGATCATCGCCTCAGTCTCCGAGGATGCGATGGCCGCCGTCCCCCGCTCGCTCAGGGAGGGGGCGTTCGGGCTGGGCGCCTCCCGCATGACGACTTCGCTGCGCGTCGTCCTGCCGGCGGCGATGTCGGGCATCGCGGCCTCCGTGGTGCTCGGGCTGTCGCGTGCCGTCGGTGAAACGATGATCGTCGCGATCGCCGCGGGCTCCAGCCCCCGTCTGACCGCCAACCCGCTCCGCAGCATCCAGACCCTGACCGGCTACATCGTCCAGGCCAGCCTCGGTGACACGCCGCAGACGTCGCTGGAGTACAAGGGCGTCTTCGCGGTCGGGCTCGTCCTGTTCCTGATGACGCTGGCGCTCAACGTGGCGAGCATCCGCCTGGTCCGGAAGTTCAGGCAGGCGTATTGATGGCAACGCGGCTGTCGCCCACCGAGCTGCGCTGTTCCGACACCCTCCGGACGAAGGACCGCGCATTTCGGTGGGTTCTGCTCGCGGGGGCCACGACAACGATTGCGATCCTTCTCGTCCTGGTCGCGGACATCGTCAGGGACGGCGCGGGCAGGCTCAGCCCTGAGTTCTTCACCTCCTACGCCTCGCGCTTCGCCAGCCGCGCCGGGCTCCGGGCCCCCCTGCTCGGGACGCTGTGGCTGATGGGTCTCTGCTCGGTGCTGACCGTCCCGCTCGGGGTGGGGGCGGCGATCTATCTGGAGGAGTTCGCCCCCTCCAACCGCTGGACCCGCCTGATAGAGACGAACATCGCAAATCTCGCGGGAGTGCCATCGATCGTCTACGGCCTGCTGGGCCTGGGCCTGTTCGTCCGGGGACTGAACCTCGGCAAGGTCGTCCTCGCGGGCGCACTCACCCTGTCGCTCCTGGTGCTGCCGATCGTGATCATCGCCTCGCGGGAAGCTCTGCGGGCCGTGCCGGGAGCCATCCGGGATGGCGCGATGGCACTCGGGGCAACCCGATGGCAGGCGGTTCGATACGAAGTGCTGCCGGCGGCGATTCCCGGGGTGATGACGGGCACGATCCTGGCGCTGTCCAGGGCAATAGGCGAGACCGCCCCTCTCATCACGCTGGGGGCATTCACTTTCGTGGCGTTCGACCCCCGCGGCCCCTTCGACACCTTCACGGCCATTCCGATCCAGATCCTGGGCTGGGCCATCCGGCCGCAGGAGGCGTTCCACGAGATAGCGGCCGCCGCGAGCATCGTGCTGCTCGTCGTCCTGCTGGGGATGAACGCCTTCGCGATCTGGCTGCGGAACCGCTACCGTCGGGAGTGGTAGCGGTGGCGCACGGGGTCATGGCTCACCAAATACAGTCGTTTCCGCAGCCCGCCCGTTTGAACGGACATCGGAAAGAGGAATTGCCGGCCGACATCCTGGCTAAGACGGCCCACGTCTTCGAGGTTCGAGACCTCCACGTCTTTTACGGCGACTTTCCGGCGTTGAAGGGACTGAACCTCGACATCGCGCGCAAGCACATAACCGCGATCATCGGGCCGTCCGGGTGCGGGAAGTCGACTCTGATCCGCTGCTTCAACAGGATGAACGACCTGGTCCCGACCGCACGGGTCCAGGGTGAAATCCGGTACCACGGCGTCGATTTGTACGGTCCCGGCGTCGATGCCGTAGAAGTGCGGCGCCGCATCGGAATGGTCTTCCAGAAGCCCAACCCCTTCCCGAAGTCCATCTACGACAACGTCGCCTTCGGCCCCCGGGTCAACGGCCTGAAGGGCAGCCTCGACGAAGTCGTGGAGAAATCCCTGCGCCGGGCGGCCCTGTGGGACGAGGTCAAGGACAAGTTGCGGAAGAACGCCTACTCCCTGTCCGGCGGACAGCAGCAGAGGCTGTGCATCGCCCGGGCGATCGCCGTGGAGCCGGACGTCATCCTGATGGACGAGCCCTGCTCGGCCCTGGACCCCATCGCCACCAATCACATCGAGGACCTGATGCAGGATCTGAAGTCGCAGTACTCGATCCTGATCGTCACCCACAACATGCAACAGGCGGCCCGGGTGGCCGATATGACGGCGTTTCTCACGGTCGAGGTGGACGAAAGCGGGGGCCGGACCGGGATCCTGGTGGAATACGACGTGACGCAGAAGATCTTCACGACGCCGGCCGACCGACGGACCGAAGACTACGTAACCGGACGCGTCGGCTAGTTCACCGACTCCCGGGAGCCGGGGATGTCGCCTTTGTGCGAGGCGTCGGTGAACTCCTTGAACTCCCCTGTCACCAAAAAGGCGACCTCCTCGCCGATGTCCACGGCGTGGTCCCCGAGCCGCTCGAGCTGCCGGCTCACGAGCACCATCCTCGCGGCCCACTCGATGGTGGTCTCGTCGTCGGCCGCCACCTTCGCGACCTCCTTGATCAGCCCGCGGTTGAGCCGGTCGATGGAGTCGTCCATCCGGGACAGCCCCAGGGCCGCGGTGAGGTCGCGGGAGGAGAACGCCCGGAAGGCGGCGTCGATCATCCTTCCGGCCTGGGCCCCCATCTCCTTGAGCTCCCCCAGGATGGCCTCGGACGGAGGCAGGTCCTTCACGAGACGGACGACCTTGCCGATCGTGGTGCAGAGATCGCCCATGCGCTCGAGGTGCATGTTGATGTGCAGCATGGCCGCGACGAGCCGGAGGTCCACGGCCACGGGGGCCTGAGTGGCCAGCAGAGTGAAGATCCTGTTGCGAATCTCCATATAGCAGCGGTCGATGGGGTCGTCACCCCGGACGACCTCGTCGCCCAGCTCCTCGTCGAAGCTCAGGAGGGCCTGCATGGCCTTTTCCAGCTGCTGGAGGACCTGGCCGGCCACCTCAACGCACAGGGTCTCGACCTCGGCCAGCTCGTCGCGGAAG
The DNA here is from genome assembly GCA_035536535.1 of Actinomycetota bacterium. Lineage (NCBI taxonomy): Bacteria > Bacillati > Actinomycetota > Actinomycetota bacterium. Next base: position 3,660 of record DATLNZ010000169.1, read on the forward strand.
GCTTTTCGCACGGTCCAGCCTACCGCCTCCGCAGTCACTGCCCGACCCCGCCGCGGGGCCCGGATCAGACGAATTGGATCAGAGGCAGGAATTCCGCTCGCCACGGCGAAACCAGAGTCAACTCGAACCCAATGAGGAGGGTTTGCTCATGGAGAAGCAGCTCAAGCGCCTCGCCCTTGTGGCGATGGCCACGGCCGCCGTCGCGACCGGTCTTTTCGCCGGCCCCGCCTCCGCGGCTGGGTGCCTGCCTGTGGCGCAGCACCAGGAGATCTCGGCCAACGGCTCGACCTTCTACCTCCAGATCCGTGGAGAGGGTGCGGCCAGCGAGCCGTGGGTCTACGAGGAGAGCAACGGCATCGCCGGCCTCCAGCGCGGCGGAACCAACGGCTGGCTCGTGCCGCTCCAGTCGCTGCAGAGCAAGGACAACTGCAACGACGGTGGCACCCCGGACCGCGTTATCCAGTAGTCACGGGTTTCCCAAAAGGCCCGGGCCTGGCGGCCCGGGCCTTTTTGCTTGCTAGGCAACTGGCCCGGACGGGTTCACTGGCTCCAAGCTCGTGCGTGCGAGGCAGGAATCGACCTTGGGTGGGCGAACTCTTTGAGTCACTACCCGCAGAGGAGGGTGTTCATGAAGAAGCAGCTCAAGAAAGCAGCGGCCACGGCGGCCGCGGTTTTGGCCGTGTCGGCAACGGCGATGGCTCCCGCCTCGGCAGCCGCGTGCGTGCGCGGCACAGTCGCCGAGGTCGAAGCCGGACCGGCGAAGCTGTACCTGATCCACATAACGGACGCCAACGTCCCGGACTGGATCTACGCCGAGAACAACGGCATCCCCGGCCTGCAGCGCGGCGGGAAGCACGGCGGGCTGCCCCTGCCACAGAGTGTGGACAGCGGCGACCCCTGCAACGACGGGGGGACCCCCGACCTGCAGATCTACTAGACCACAGAAAGCCCCCGGACCCCGGTCCGGGGGTTTTCGCTTGTTCCCTACGGCGACGGCAGGGCAGCCGCCGTCTGTTGGTCTCCGCTGCGGACCTCGAGACCGTCGGATCCCACGTCCACAACGACCGGGACGCCTTCCTGCAGGTCGCCCGCGAGCATCTTCCGGGCGATGCGGTCCTCGAGCTCCCGGCGGATGACCCGCTTGAGCGGCCTCGCCCCGTACACCGGGTCGTAACCTTCGTGGGCGAGCCAGTCCTTGGCCCCCTCCGTCACTTCCAGCGTCACGCCTCGCTCCACCAGGCGCGCCTGCACCCGCCGCAGTTGGATGTCCACGATCGACCGCAGCTGGTCCTGCGTCAGGCGACGGAAGATCAGGATCTCGTCCAGCCGGTTGAGGAACTCGGGCCGGAAGAACCCCTTTACGGCCTCCATGACGCTTGACTCGTCCACGTCGGCAGCCAGCAGGTGCTCGCTTCCGAGGTTGGACGTCATTATCAGGATGCAGTTGCGGAAGTCCACGGTCCGGCCCTTGGAGTCGGTCAGGCGTCCTTCGTCCATGACCTGCAGCAGGACGTTGAACACGTCCTGGTGCGCCTTCTCGACCTCGTCGAGCAGCAGCACCGAGTACGGACGCCGCCGCACCGCCTCGGTCAGCTGGCCCCCCTCGTCGTGGCCGACGTACCCCGGCGGCGCGCCCACCAGACGCGACACCGTGTGGCGCTCCTGGTATTCGGACATGTCCAGGCGGACCATCGCCTTCTCGTCGTCGAACAAAAACTGGGCCAGGGCCCGTGCCAGCTCGGTCTTGCCGACGCCGGTCGGGCCGAGGAACAGGAACTGCCCGATCGGGCGGTCGGGGTCCGACAGGCCCGTGCGGGAGCGGCGAATGGCGTTGGAAACGGCCTCCACCGCCGACTCCTGCCCCACGACACGCGCGTGCAGGTCCTGTTCCATGCGCAGAAGCTTCGCCATCTCGCCTTCCATCAGGCGCAAGACGGGGATGCCGGTCCACTTTGCGACGACCTCCGCGATGTCCTCGGCGTCCACCTCCTCCTTGAGCATCTTGCGCTCGGACTGAACCTCGGCCAGCCGGGCCGTCGCCTCGTCTATGTCGCGCTGCAGGGCCACGAGGGTGCCGTAGCGCAGCTCGGCCGCCTTCTCCAGGTTTCCGTCGCGCTCGGCCTGCTCGGCCCCCAGGCGCGCCTCCTCGACCTGCTCCTGCAGCCGGCGGATGCGCCCGATCGCCTCGCGCTCGGACTCCCACTGCGCACGCAGCCCGTTGAGCTGCTCGTTGAGCTGTGCCAGGTCGCGCTCCACCCGCTCGAGCCTGTCCTGGGACGGAGCATCGGACTCCTTGCCCAGCGCCGCTCTTTCGATCTCGAGCTGCTGGACACGGCGCTGAACCTCGTCGATCTCGGTCGGGACGGAGTCGATCTCCATGCGCAGCCGGGCCGCGGACTCGTCCACGAGGTCGATCGCCTTGTCCGGCAGGAATCGTCCGGAGATGTACCTGTGGGAAAGGGTCGCGGCGGCCACGAGGGCCGAGTCGGTGATCCTCACGCCGTGGTGGACCTCGTAGCGCTCCTTGAGGCCGCGCAGGATCGCAATCGTGTCCTCCACCGAGGGCTGGTCCACTAACACCGGCTGGAACCGGCGCTCCAGGGCCGGGTCACGCTCGATGTGCTTGCGGAACTCGTCCAGGGTGGTGGCGCCGATGGCGCGCAGCTCTCCTCGGGCGAGCATCGGCTTGAGCATGTTGGCCGCGTCCACGGCGCCCTCAGCGGCGCCGGCACCCACGAGGGTGTGCAGCTCGTCGATGAACACGATGATCTGCCCTTCCGACTCCGAGACCTCCTTGAGGAAGGACTTCATGCGCTCCTCGAACTCGCCGCGGTACTTGGTGCCTGCCACCATCCCGGACAGGTCCAGCGAGATGAGCCTTTTGTCCTTCAGCGACTCCGGCACGTCGCCGGACGCGATGCGCTGCGCCAGGCCCTCGGCGATCGCCGTCTTGCCCGTGCCGGGCTCCCCGATCAGCACGGGGTTGTTCTTCGTGCGCCTGGACAGGACGTGCACGACTCGGCGGATCTCGTCGTCGCGGCCGATGACGGGATCCAGCTTCGCCCTGCGTGCCAGCTCGGTGAGGTCGCGGCCGTACCGCTCAACCGCCTGGTACTTGGACTCGGGATCCTGGTCCTGGACGCTGTGGGCGCCGCGGATGTCCACCAGCGCCTTCAGGACCGCCTCTCGCGTGGCTCCCGCCTCGCGCAGCGCCGCACCCGTCGATCCTTCGTCGGCGCACAGGGCGAGCAGCATGTGCTCCGTGGAGACGTAGGAGTCCTTGAGCGCCTGAGCCTCCTCAAGCGCCCTGTCCAGGACCGCACTCAGGGCCGGCGATACGAAGACCTGACCCGGCGTCCCGGCCTCACGGCGCGTGTACGCGCGGGGCAGGCGATCCAGCATCGTCTCGACCGAATCACGAAGAGACCTCGGGGACACCCCCAGCTTCTGCAGAGTGGGGTACACGGGCCCCTCCGCCTGTCCGAGCAGCGCCCGGAGCAGGTGTTCGGGCCCGACCTCTCCGTGGTTGCGTTCGTCGGCAAGCGTCTGGGCCGCCACCACGGCCTCCTGCGACTTGTGGGTCAGCTTGTTGAAGTCCATCAGGAGGTGGCGGCGGGTCCCAGTGGGATCGGCCGGCGGTTTTTGCGCTGAAGCTCCTCGAGCATGGCGGCGAGGTCCGTGTTGGTCGCCGACGCGGGCAGGATCGCACCGGCCTCCCGGGCCATCCTTCTGACCTCATCGGCCAGCCGGGCCTCGGACTTCTGCAGGCGCGAAGCCGACCGCTCCAGCTCCCGACGCACCCTGTCCAGCTGCTCCTCGAGGTCCAGGATCATCCGCGCGCCGGCCAGGTTCACACCGAGGTCCTGCGTCAGCTCCTGGATCCGCTGGAGCCGCCTGATGTCGGAGGCCGAGTAGCGCCGCGTGTTGCCCGTGGTCCGTGTCGGGCGCAAAAGGCCCTTGCGCTCGTAGACGCGCAGTGTCTGCGGGTGCACTCCCGCCAGCTCCGCAGCCACGCTGATCACGTAGACCGGCTGCTCGGACCGCGACCCGTCGCTGCTGCTCTTCCTTCCGGACATCCTGGCTACACCCCCAGGTGGGATCGGGGCGACTCCTCGGAGGCCGCCAGCTTCTCCACAGCGTCACGTTCGGCCTTTGAAAGCTTCTGCGGCACCGCGATCTGCACGGTTGCCAGCAGGTCCCCGGCGCCGGCGCGGCGAGGGATTCCCCGGCCCCTGATCCGGAAAGTCTTGCCGGACGACGTCCCGGGGGGGACCTTGAGGGTCACCGGCTCCGACAGCGTCGGAACCTTCACCTGGGCCCCCAGCGCGGCCTCTGCGAACGTGAGGGGCAGCGTGATCGTGAGGTCGTCGCCCCTTCGCGAGAAGAACGGGTGAGCCGCCACCGAAACCCTCACGAAAAGGTCCCCGGACCCACCTCCGGACGAACCCGCCTCGCCCCGGCCACGCACCCGGATTCGCGCGCCGTCGGACACGCCGGCAGGAAACTTCACGGTGAACTCCCGTCTCTCCTTGCGTGTCCCGGACCCCCCGCATCCCTGGCACGGATCGTCTGAAACGGTCCCCCTGCCGCGACAGCCGGGGCAGCTCTGCGAGATCGCGAACGGACCCTTGCTGTTGGCCACCGTCCCGCGGCCCGAGCACTGCGGACAGGTCTTCGGGTTCTTGCCCCCGGACCCACCGCAGGCCGAGCAGGTCGTGGGAAGGTCCAGCGAGACGCGTCGCTCGCTGCCCAGCGCCGCCTCCTCAAACGACAGGGTGACGGTGGTCTCCACGTCGCTGCCTTTGCGGCGGCCGCGACGTCCGAAGCCGCCGAATCCCCCGCCGGACCCGCCCATCACGGTCTGAAGAAAGTCCTGCAGATCAAACTCGTCTCCGAGGTCGTCGGTTCTGAACCCGCCGGGCCAGCCGCGCCCGCCGCCCGCCGCAACGGCGTCGCGAAGCTGGTCGTACTCCGCGCGCTTTTTGGGGTCGCTCAGGACGTCGTAGGCCTCAGCCATGTCCTTGAACTTCTCCTCGGACTGCTTGTTGCCGGGATTGCGGTCGGGGTGATGCTGGAGGGCGAGCTTGCGATACGACTTCTTGATCTCGTCTGCGGTCGCGCCCTTGGAGACGCCGAGTGCGGCGTAGAAGTCCTTGTTGATCCAGGACTGGGAGGCCACGTCCTACGCCCCTTCCTCCGGGGCGGGCTCGGCGGCCGATTCGCTCCCCTCGGAGGGAACCGCCACGTGGACCAGGGCGGGGCGGATCGTCCGGCCCTTGAGGCTGTACCCGGGACGGATCACCCCGAGGACCGTCGGCTCTGACACATCCTCCTGACGCACGGACGACATCGCCTCGTGGAGCTGGGGGTCGAACGGCTGCCCCTCGGCCTCCACGTGCTCCAGTCCTTCAGACTTGAGCAGGTCGCGCAACGACCGCACCGCCAGCTCGACCCCCCGGACGATCGGCGCGGCCCCCTCGTGGGCACCGGCAGCCTCGACCGCGCGGTCGAAGTCGTCCAGGACCGGGAGAAGCCTCTCGATGATCCTCCGCGACGCACGCTCGCCGGCCTCGGACTGCTCACGCACGAGGCGTTGTTTGAAGTTCTCGTAATCCGCACGGTCGCGGCGGAGCTGCTCGAGGCGGTCCTCGGAAAGCCGCCGGACCTCCTCCAGCTGGGCCTCCAGGCCGGACCTCGGGTCCGCCTGCTCCTGCGGCTCCTGCGGCTCGACGTTCAGGTCCCGAGGAGGACCGGCGGGTGCCTCCGACTCGTCACGCGGCGCCCGCTTGTCACGGACCGTGACGGGGACCCGCGGACGGTCCGGATCGACCGGACTGCTCACGAAGCGCTCCCTTCGTCCACGACCTCGCCCTCGACGACGTCGTCGGCGGCGTGCTGACCGTTAGGACCGCCCTCGCCGGCGGCCGTGGCGTCGTCCTGCGACTGCGAGTAGGCCTGCTGAGCGAGCTGCTGGGACGCCTGCAGGAGCTCCTGGGTGGCTGTGTTGATGGCCGCCACGTCGCTTCCCTTCAGGGCCTCTCGCGCGGCCTGCAGCTTGGATTCGATATTGGCCTTGTCGTCATCGGACACCTTGTCCCCGAAGTCGCGCAGGACCTTCTCGACGTTGTAGATCGCGTTGTCGCACTGGTTGCGTGCCTCGGCCTCCTCGCGGCGCTGTCGGTCGCGGTCGGCGTGCTCGGTCGCCTCGCGCATCATGCGGTCGATCTCCTCCTTCGGCAGGGCGGTGCCTCCGGTGATCGTCATCGCCTGCTCCTTGCCGGTGGCCTGATCCTTGGCCGAGACGTTCACGATCCCGTTGGCGTCGATGTCGAAGGTGACCTCGATCTGCGGGGTCCCGCGCAGCGCCGGCGGCAGGCCGACGAGCTGGAAACGGCCGAGGGACCTCACGGCAGGCGAGGTGGACATCTCACCTTCGCCCTGCAGGACGTTCACCTCGACGGACGTCTGGTTGTCTTCTGCGGTGGTGAAGGTCTCGGACCGGCGCGTGGGGATGTGGGTGTTGCGCTCGATCATCTTCTGGTAGATGCCGCCCTTGGTCTCCACACCCATCGACAGCGGCGTGACGTCGAGCAGGACGACGTCCTTCATGTCGCCCTTCATGATCGACGCCTGGATGGCGGCTCCCACCGCCACGACCTCGTCGGGGTTGACGCCCTTGTGGGGGTCCTTGCCGGTGAGGCCGCGGACCAGCTCCTGGACCATCGGCATCCGGGTCGAGCCTCCCACCAGGATCACGTGGGTCAGGTCCTTCGCCTCGATCTTCGCGTCGCGGATCGCCTGGTTGAACGGGCCCTTCAGCTGGTCAACCAGGTCGGCCGTCAGGCGCTCGAACTGAGTCCGGGTGAGAGTGGTCTCGAAGTGCAGCGGCCCGGAGGCCGTGGCTGTGATGAACGGCAGCGAGATCGTCGTCTCCTGGGTCTGGGACAGCTCGATCTTGGCCTTCTCCGCCGCCTCCTTCAGGCGCTGGAGCGCCATCCGATCCGATGACAGGTCCACGCCGTGGTTGTTCTTGAACTCCGACACGAGGTGGTCGATGATCCGCTGGTCCCAGTCGTCCCCACCCAGCTGTGTGTTGCCGTGGGTGGCCTTGACCTCGAAGACTCCGTCGCCGATCTCCAGGATCGAGACGTCGAACGTCCCGCCCCCGAGGTCGAAGACCAGGATCCGCTCGTCGGCGGAACCCTTCTTCTCCAGGCCGTAGGCCAGGGCGGCAGCAGTTGGCTCGTTGATGATCCTCAGGACCTTCAGGCCGGCGATCTCACCGGCTTCTTTGGTGGCCTGGCGCTGGGCGTCGTTGAAGTAGGCGGGGACCGTGATCACGGCCTCGGCGACGGAGTCACCGAGGTAGGCCTCGGCGTCCCTCTTGAGCTTCTGCAGTACGAAGGCCGAGATCTGCTGGGGGGTGTAGTCCTTCGCGTCGGCCGTGAACTTCCAGCTCTCGCCCATATGCCGCTTCACGGACCGGACGGTACGGTCGGGGTTGGTGATGGACTGACGCTTGGCGATCTCCCCCACCAGGACCTCGCCGCCCTTTGAGACGGCCACGACCGAGGGGGTCGTCCGGGCCCCCTCGGCGTTGGGGATGACGACCGGGTCCCCGGCCTCGACGGTTCCGACGACGGAATTG
>DATLNZ010000170.1 GCA_035536535.1 Actinomycetota bacterium
CGACATCTACTCGATCGAGGACCTCGCCCAGCTCATCTTCGACCTGAAGCAGGTAAACCCCCGCGCGGACGTGTCCGTGAAGCTCGTGTCGACCCAGGGAGTGGGGACGATCGCCGCCGGAGTCGTGAAGGGCTTGGCCGAGGTGGTTCACATCTCGGGAGCCGACGGGGGGACGGGTGCCTCGCCGCTGTCGTCCATCAAGCACGCGGGGACGTCCTGGGAGCTGGGATTGGCGGAGACACAGCAGGTGCTGATGTCCGAGGGACTGCGCGACCGCGTCCGGCTGCGCGTGGACGGAGGACTGAAGACCGGCCGCGACATCGTGATGGCCGCTCTGCTCGGAGCCGACGAGTTCTCCTTCGGGACGGCGGCGCTTCTGGCAGAGGGGTGCGTCATGGTGCGCACCTGCCACCGGGACACCTGCCCGGTAGGCATAGCCACCCAGCGGCCCGACCTGCGCGCGAAGTTCGCCGCGACGCCGGAGATGGTCGCCGCCTACATGCTGTTCGTCGCCGGCGAAGCGAGGCGGATGCTCGCGCGGCTGGGCCTCACGTCGGTGGACGAGGCCGTCGGCAGGACGGATCTGCTACGGCTGCGCAAGACCGGCGACGCACGTGCCGACTCCGCCGACCTGTCGTGGCTGCTGGAGGCGGGAGAGGGGTCACCGAGGTTCCAGCGCCCCCTGGAGATTCAGCGCCCGCGTTCTGCTCTCGGGGCGAAGGTGGCGCGGGACTCGATCTTCGCGGTGAGCTCAGGCGAGGAGTTGGAGCGCAGCTATCCGATCACCAACGCCGACCGCTCGGTGGGGGCCGAGCTCGGCGGCGAGATAGGCAGGCGTTTCGGCGAGGACGTCCCGCCGGGTTTGGCACGGATCTCTTTCAAGGGCGAGGCCGGGCAGTCGTTCGGCGCCTTTCTCACCCACGGAGTGGAGTTCCGGCTCCGAGGCGAGGCCAACGACTACGTCGGCAAGGCCATGAACGGAGGGCTGATCGTGGTCACTCCCCCCGAGTCCGACGCGGGGTCGCCGGTGCTGATCGGCAACACGGTCCTGTACGGCGCAACCGGCGGCGAGCTTTACTGCGCCGGCGCCGCGGGGGCCCGATTCGCCGTCCGCAACTCAGGAGCAATCTCCGTGGTCGAGGGTGCCGGGATGCACGCCTGCGAGTACATGACCGGCGGGTGGGTCGTCATCCTCGGGCCCGTCGGACACAACCTGGGGGCCGGCATGACCGGGGGCCAGGCCTTCGTGCACGACCCCTCGGGCACGCTGCCGTGGAGGACCAACACCGAGCTCGTGTTCGTCCAGCACGCGAACTCCGACCAGCTGGAGATCGTCCGCGAGTTCGTAGAGCGCCACGTGGAGCTCACAGCCTCGGTGAAGGGACGCTACGTCCTGGCGAACTGGGAGGCCGAGTCCCACCACATGTGGGCGGTCCGGCCGAAGTCCGACGTGGCGAAGATAGAGTCCCGGCAGGACGGGCCAGCCGACCGCGTCGCCTGACTATCCGACCAATCCCTGGTCGGAGACAACCACGTACATCGCGTCGAGGGACGGCTGCATGGCAACCGACGAGCTCAGCGTGTAGGGCTGGTCGGCCACGATCATCCATCCCACCACCACGAGCGTGTAGGTGCCGCCTTCGGTGGTGGTGAACGACATCTTCTCCGCTTCCCCGGCTTCGTTCGCGGACTTCACGACTAAATCCTCGGCCGTGAACGATTCGGCGTTTCCGGAGTAGACGTAGAAGTCGATGTCCTGGACGTCCTTCAAGGTCGGGTCGCCGGGCCCGTAGCCGACGTCGATCGTGACGGTGGATCCGGGCGCGAGGGCGAACTCATGGCGCTCGGCCTCCGCAAGCCCTGCCGGAAGGCTCGTCCCGATGACACCCTCGGGCGTGTCCGCCGCGATACCAGCCGGGTGGATCCGGTGCCTGGCTCCGCCGTCCAGGGTCGTGGACCAGTGCTCACGCAGGCCGTTGGCCACCTGCTCGACGTAAAGCGCGTTCACCGGGTTCGGCGACGAGGGCAGGGTCCCCGCCGCCGCGTGCTGCACTGCGGGCGCGAACGAAGCGGCGTCCAGAACGCCGTACCCCTCCATGGAAGGCGGGTACAGCGTGTCCCTGGCGCTCCACTTCAGCAGCGTCTCCACGGCCTGCGGCGTCGAGGGCCGCCCCGCCGCCAGCGCCGTGTCGATGAGCTTGGCCGCCATACCCGCCACCAGGGGGGCCGAGAAGCTCGTGCCGGTCGCACCCGCGTAGCATGCGTTGCAGTTGTGGCCCGCGGCCTTCACGCCGAAGAACTTCGCCACCACCTCAGGATCGGTATGAGTGATGACTCCGAAGACATCGCTGGCGCCTACCGAGATCACGTCGCTGGTCGAATTCGGCGACGCCCACCCCGGAGCCCCCGGCCCCCCAGCGTTGCCGAAGCCGTTGCCGTTTGCGACCACGACCGTCACCCCGGCACGCCTGGCGTAGGCGAGAGCCTCGTCGGTGTCGTCCCAAACCGACGGGAACGGATACGAGTGGCCGAAGCTCATGTTGATGACATCGGCCTTGACCGTGTCGACGGCCCAACGCACGGCCGCGGCCGCGTCTCCGCTGATCGACCCACCCTTGTTGCCCACCTTGCCGATCGCCAGCTGCGTCCCCGGCGCGAACGACGGCTCCTTCACGGCGAACGGCGCGGCGTTGCGCCCGGCCGCGAGCGAGGCGGTGGCGGTCCCGTGGCCGTTGTCATCGAACGGGTCCGGGGCCCGGTCGTCCCACAGCCGGCCGGGGGCCGGGTTTCGCTTTGCGCCCTTGGCCTCCGTGAAGTCCCACCAGGCGACGATCTGGTCGTCGTCGCTGGACGGGCCGCGGTAGTCGAACTCCTGGTGAAGGGGGTTGAGTCCGGTGTCGAGGACGGCGACGATCACGTCCCGGCCCCCGAACCTGTTGTCGGCGGAGGCCGGTTGCGTGGCCGCGACGCACAGCACCGAAAGGGCAACGGCCAACACTCGTGCGGGCATCGGAGGACCTCCGGGTCGGGTTGGCTACGCATCAGGTTTCTCCGCACGGACGGCAGTTCCTGCCGGCACTGGCAGAATCCTCAGGTGGAGACGCTGTTCAGGGCGGTGCGGGTTTTCGACGGGAGCCGGTTCCTGGACGGCCCCCGGGACGTGTTGGTACGCGGCGGGGTGGTCCATTCGGTCGCTGCCGGCCTGGACGCCGGCGCGCGGGTACACAAGCCCGAGGGAGGAATGCTGCTCCCCGGCTTTGTGGACGCCCACGTCCACCTTTCGTTCGCGGACCCCGCTGTCGTGGCCGCCGGGGGCGTGACGACGGTCCTGGACCTGGGCGCGCCTCTGGCCTACGTCCGGCGCGACCAGTCTCCGCTGACCTTCCGGTTTGCCGGGCCGTTGATCACCTCCCCCGGCGGCTACCCCACCCGGTCCTGGGGGTCGCGCGGCTACGGCCTCGAAGTGCGCGGCCCCCAGGAGGCGCGCGACGCCGTGACGCTGCTGGCGGACATGGGCGCGACCGTCGTCAAAGTCGCCATCGAGCCCGCGGAGGGACCGGTTCCCGACACATCGACGTTGTCCGCCGCCGTCTCGCAGGCGCACTCGATCGGGCTGCGGGTGGCGGCGCATGCCCTGGACGCGTCTTCGGTGCGAAAGGCTCTGGACGCCGGCGCGGACCTGCTCGCCCACATGCCAGTCGACGAGCTGCCCGACGACGTGATCTCCGAACTTGCGCGCCGCGGAACCACCATCATCTCCACCGTCCGGGCCTTCGGTGCGGCCCCCGAAACCATGGCGAACCTACGCCGGCTCGTGGAGGCCGGGGTGCCGGTCGTCTACGGAACGGACCTCGGCAACGGTCCGATCCGCCCCGGGATCGACGTGCTCGAGCTTCAGCTGCTGGCCGAGGCTCTGGGCGGCATGGAGGCCGCTCTCGCCTCCGCGACCTCGGGGGCCGGGGCCCTGGCGGGGTCCGGAGGCACGCTCGCGCCGGGAGAGCGCGCCGACCTGGTCTGGGTGCCGAAGCTCGACCGAATGCAGGACCTGGCGTCCAGCAAAAAGGTCTGGATAGGCGGCAGGCTGGTCGCGTGACCCCGAACCTGCTGTCCTACCGCGACGAGTTCCCAGTCCTTGCGGACAAGGTTTTCCTCGGCTCCCACACGCTGGCGCCGCTGTCCCGCCGCGCCCGCGCCGCGGTGGATCGGTTTATGGACACCTGGCAGTCCAAGGCCTCGGCGGAGCTGGTCTGGTTTGAGGACGTCATCCCGGAGATGCGCCGGGTGGAGGCGTGCTTCGCGCGGCTGATCAACGCCGACCCCGGCGAGGTCGCCCTGACGCCGTCGGTGTCGGCCGCGCTTTCGTCGCTTGCTTCGTGCTTCGACTTCTCCGCGCGCGACGAGGTGGTCATTTCCAGACAGGAGTTTCCGACCGACTGCCACGCCTGGCTCGCGCAGCAGCGACGGGGCGCGCGCGTCGTCTGGGCTGACGGCAAGGACGAGCGCGCGTACGCGGCCGCCCTCGGCCCCCGGACCGCGGTTGTGAGCGCCTCTCGCGTGTCGTACCTGGACGGGTCCCTGCTGGACCCCGACGCCCTGGCGGCCTCGTGCCGCGACGCCGGGGCTTTCTGCGTACTGGACGACTACCACGGCTCCGGCGTCGTCCCGCTGGACGTCCACGCCGTGGGGGCCGAGGCACTGGTGTCGGGTCCGCTCAAGTACCTGCTGGGGGGGCCCGGGGTGGCGTTCCTCTACGTCCGCGCGGACGTGGCACCTTCGCTTCACCCGACGGTCACCGGCTGGTTCAGCCAGCGCGACTTTTTCGCCTTCGACTCATCGCGCCTGGACTGGCCGGACACGTCCCAGCGCTTCGCGCTCGGCACACCGTCTCCCGCCGCCGTCTACGCAGCCGGTGCCGGACTGGACATGATCCTGGAGGTCGGCGTGGACGCCATCCGCTCAAGGACCCTCGAGCTGTCGGGACTGCTGATCGACGCGTTGCAGTCGCACGGGTACCGGGTCCGTACACCACGCGAGCCGCAACGGCGGGGAGCGGTCGTGTCATGGGAGGTGGACGATTCCAAGCGCGTCCTACACGATCTGCTGTCCAGGGGAGTGATCCTGGACGAGCGGCACGGTTGCCTGCGCGCCTGCCCCCACTTTTTCAACACCGAAGGCGACCTGGATGCCCTGCTGACGGCTCTGGGCCAGGCCGGAGGGCTTCGTCCCTAGGATCGCAGGGCGGCTCAGTCACCCTCGGTCGCGCCCGCGGCGCAGCGCGCGCCGGCCCTCCGGGGGCCGCGCCCGGACCCTGACGTCCCCGAGCACGGACAAGGCCTTGATCTGAAGCCGTGGGAGGCCGGCAAGCCCCTCGCCGGTGACGCTGTTGGTGGTGTCGCCGAGGATCCCAATGCCGGACAACTCGACGTCCATCCCCTCGGGGACGGTGATGGTCACGTCGCCGAGAACCGCCGTGGCCCTGATGAAGATCTCATCGGCTTCGAACGTGGCGTTGCGCAGGTCGAGCTTGCAGTCGCCGAGAAGCGCGACGGCCACCATCTCCTCGCCGGCCCGCCATCGTCCGCGCCGGACGTTGTCCCCGAGCACCGCCACCAACACCTTGACGTCCTGCCGCCTGCGGGACGGCCCGGCCGGGCGAGCCGCTTGCCCGGCGACCGGAAGGTCATGGGTCACCGCCTGCAGCTCCTGCGTCGTGGTGGCGGCGACGGCGACCTCCAGCCGTTCGGCCAGTTCGTCGAGAGTGAGGCGGCCCACGGCGAAATGATCCCTGAGGGTCGCGGCGGCGGCGTCACGGTCGGCGTCGGAAGCCCGCACCGGCGGTACCGCGTCCGACTGCCTGGTCAGCGCTTGGCGCAGCGGCGGATCCGCTTCAGCTGGGCGCGCCGCCGGCGCTCCCTGCGGGTCTCCCGCCGGCGCCGGTCGCGGTCCTCGTGCTGACCGATCAGCTGGAGGATCATTCCCCCGAGAACTCTCATCGTCGTCTCCTGGTGTGTCCCTCACTGAGAACAACGCCTGAGAGCCGAAAAGGAGTCGGGTCACTATTCGACATCCCCTGGGGCACCGGGAGCCGGCGGTGTCGCAGCTTGGGTCGGCGGAGGCGGCGTGGGTGGCGTGGGTGGCGCCGGCGCAAAAGCCGTTGTGGGCGGGACTGGAGTCGCTGGCGCAGCCGGGGGCCTGGGCGCAACCGGGGGCGTGGGTGCAGCCGGGGGCCTGGGCGGTACGGGTGGAGTGGGAGGTCTGGGCTCCCGCCGCTCCAGCACCTCGATGATCCCGGACCGCGTGTCGAGCAGCAGGCTGCGCAGCGAGCGCAGCCGGTCGGTGTCGATGTTGTGCCGGCGCGCCGCCGCCAGCACATCGGACACAAACGACTGGAGGTCCGCGCGCAGCCTCCGCACGTCATCGCCTCCCTCGGATACGGCCCCCACCGTCTCCTCCATGCCCTCCCGCGCCAGCTTCAACGAGTTCACCGCAACCCCCAGGGCGTCCCGCGCAGCCACCTTGGCGACCGACCAGGAGGGTGCTGTGTCGTGCAGATCCTCCTCCAAGCCCTCCGGCTGATCCCGGGACGACTGGTAGTCGGCACGAGCCTCTTCGTACGTGACCCGGGCTTCGTCGTGCTCGGATCGCGCCGCCTCGTACTCCTCAAGGGCCGACTCGTAGTCGTTCTGGGCCTCCTCCAGCTCCTCGAGCGCCTCCTGGTAGTCCTCCGAGGTCTCGTCGCCGGCTTGACGCAGGGTGTCGCGCGCCTCGCGCAGAGAGTCCTTCGCGTCGCGCAGCGAGTCTTTTGCGTCCCGGACGGCGTCCTTGGTCTCGCGCATATGATCCTTTGCCGCCCGCATGCGCTCCTTGGCCTCCGTAGCCGACTCCCGGACGTGGCGGGCCGTCCGCCTCTCCTGCTGTCGGACGTCGCGGCCCGCGTTGCGCAGCTCCTCACGCAGGTTGCGGACCGACCCCAGGACCTCGGTGCGGATCTCGTCGGCGATCTGCTTCACCGAAGCACCGACGCGATCACCCAACTCGCGCAGCTCCTCGGCCCGCTCCCGGAGCTCGGTACGTCCGGCGTCGGTGATGCTGTAGACCTTGCGGCCGTCGATCTCTCTGCTGGTCACCAGACCCTCCTCCTCGAGTGCGGCGAGCCGCGGGTAGATGGTTCCCGGAGACGGCGAGTAAAGCCCCATGAACCTCCCCTCCAGCGACACGATGATGTCGTAGCCGTGGCGCGGCTCCTGCTCGAGAAGCTCGAGCAGGTACAGCCTCAGGTCGCCGTGGCGAAACAGCCGCGGGGTCACGCCGCCTGCTCCCGACGGCGCGCCACCCGCAAGGTGCCGGACACGGTCCGGACCCGGGCCTTTGCCCCTCCGTCGCCGAGCCGGCTCCGGAGCCGCCTGTTGCCGGGACGGCGGCCTTCCCAGTCCAGCCCAAAGTCGCTCACGAGACCACCCGAAACCGACGACGCCTCCAGCGCCAGGCTGGGCTCCGCGGGCGTCCGCAGCGCAACCTCTCCAGAAACCGTCTGCACCGAGTACTCGCCCTGCGGGTGGGCGATGTCCAGAGCCACGTCGCCGGACACCGTCTGTGCCCTCACCGACGGGGCCTGTCCCCCCGCCACGGCGACCGACCCGGACACGGTCTGGACCTTGAGCGGTGACGTCAGGTCACGGGCGGCAAGTCCCCCCGACACCGACATCACGTCGACCGGCGAGCCGATGCCGTCCAGGACGATGTCGCCGGACACGGTGCGCACCGTCAGAGGCCCCTGCAACCCGGACACCACCACGGGGGCCGACACCGACTGGATCTCCGCCTGCACGCAGGCCGGCACGACCAGCTGCACGGAGACCCTGCGGGTGGCCGAAGAACTGCGCAACAGCCGCAGGAGCATGCCTTCCGGGGGGTCGGGATGCGTTACCGACAGCACGCCGTCGGAGAAACGGACTTCGACCGGCGGCCCCTCCTCGAGCCTGACCGTCAGGCGGGCGTCGCCCCCGGCTCCCGTCGCTACGGCAACCTCGCCCCCCACTACCCGGACCGCCACCTGCTTCAGGCCCTGCAACGGTATGTCCAGCACGTCGCGCACCGCCCATTCGCTCACGTCGCCCCCCTTTCTGAAGCGACACGATATATCGCTTTCCGTCATGAAGTCAAGATATATCTCGTCTGGGAGCCGCTACTGTGGAAGCATGCGAATGGAACGGTACTCGCTGGTCCTGCTCGTGCGGCCCGGCTCCGCGCCGGAATACGACGAGCAGAGGCTCGAGGAGATCCAGCGCCTGCACCTGGAGCACCTGGGTGAGATGCGCCGGCTCGGCCACCTTGCCGCGGCGGGCCCCGTTTCCGACCAGGACGACCCGGCTCTCCGGGGAATCTGTCTGTACAGGACGGGGGTGGCTGAGACGCGGGAACTGGCGTCGGGCGACCCGGCGGTCCGGGCGGGCCGGCTGGCCGTGAAGGTGATGACGTGGCTGGTGCCGGAGGGACAGGTGTCTTTCGATCAGCCGGCGCCCCAGGACGACGCCAGCGCCACCTGATCGTCCTCCCCCATGCCGATCCTTCCGCGCCACAGGTCCGCCACGATCTGCCCGCCCTGCAGGTGGGCCTCGACGATCCTGGGGACTTCGTCGGGCGTGACGTAGCCGTACCAGTCCCCGCCCGGGTAGATCAGGACGTTGCCCGCCCTGTCGTGGCCCCCCACGTGGCTCGTGCGTCTCACGGCCACTTGCCCGCTCAGCCCCCGCGCCTGCACCTCCTCGCGGAACCTTCGGGCGACGGGTGGTCCGCACTTGCCGCACCGCACGTCTCGATTGGCGTGCACGCAGACGAACACGTGATGGCCCAATAGCGCCTCGTGGCTGAGTGCGCGGGAGATACCGGTACCGGACAGCTCCTCGACCAGAAGAGAAAACTGGTCCACCGTCACCCCGAGGTAGCGGACCCCTTCCGGGAACAAAAGCAGGTCGGTCCCGTCTGCCTTGGAGGGCTCGTCACACGCGTTGATCTTCAGGCCTTCGACGCCCGCGCCCGCCTCGTGCAGGTCCTGGATGAAGCCTCCGTCCTGGTCGATGTGACCGGGCCAGCCGACCCGTCCCGTGCAGACGAAGACGTGGCGGTCGTAACGCTTGACGGTCCCAGCGAGGGGCTGTCTCGGCTCCCCGGCCGGCGACAGCGGGAGGCTTTCGGTCATGCAGCCGAGTTTAGCCGCGGCATCAGGAGTAGGCCTTGGCCTGTATCGAGTACAGGTCGGCGTACAGCCCGCCCTTTGCCATGAGCTGCGCGTGCGAACCGGCCTCGGCCACCTTTCCGGCGTCCAGAACGACGATCAGATCCGCCATCCGCACGGTGGAGAAGCGGTGCGAGACGAGAAGGGTCACGCGGCCCCCCTTCCTGGACTCGGCCGCAAATCGCTCAAACAGCGCGTGCTCCGTCTGTGCGTCCAGCGCGGACGTCGGCTCGTCCAGGATCAGCAGCAGAGGCTCAGGTCTCATCAGCGCCCGCGCCAGCGCGAGCTTCTGCCACTGCCCGCCCGAAAGCTCCTCACCTTCCTGCCATCGGGAGCCGAGCTGCGTTCCCAGCCCGCGCGGCAGGCTTGCCGTCACCTCCGAAGCGCCGGCACGGGCCATCGCATGACTGACCCGGCCCGCGTCGTCGAGGTCCTCCAGGCGGCCCACGCCAACCGACTCACGCAGGAGGAATTCGAAGCGCGCGTAATCCTGGAAGGCGCCTGAGAGCCTGGACCGCCACTGCTCCACGTCGAGATCAGCCAGATCCGCTCCGTCCACGCGGATCGTTCCAGCCGAAGGCTCGTAGAACCGGCACAGCAGCTTCACCAGGGATGTCTTCCCGGCCCCGTTCTCGCCGACGAGCGCCACGACGATGCCGGCGGGAAGCCTGAGGTCGACGTCGCTCAGCACCCACGCATCCGTGCCGGGGTAACGGAAGGAGACGCGGTCCAGGTGAATTCCCTCCCGCAGAGCTTGGGGCGCCTGGACCGGCGTGGCCGGACCAGGCGCCCCGGCCGCGTAATCCTGCAGCCACACGTATCGCGACGCCGTCCGCAGCGCCCCCACGAGCCAGGTGGTCTGGCCGACGGCGCTGCCGAGCATCCCGTTCATCTGTGCGGACAGCACCAGGGCCATGACGACGTCTCCCGCAGAAGCCCTTCCCTGCGAAGCCCGTACGACCATCAGCGCGACCGCGGCCGCATAGCCGGCGGAGAAGAAGATCGCGGCTGCGGTCGTGGCGGCCGCTCCACGCCACTGCACGGCGAACTCCCTGTCGTGCGCGTCGCGCCAGGCAGTGCGGCGCCTGCGCAGGATCTCATCGCCGGCCGCGAACACCCGAAGCTCCTTGCCGGCTCCGGCTGAGGTGGCGAGGTCGAACAGGTGCCGCGACAGCCGGCGCGACGGCGCCGTTCGCAGCTGCACGCGGTCCAGACGCTTCTCCACGGACCTCCCGGTGAGAAACGAGGGGATACCGGCGGCGGGAAGCAGCAGCAGCAGGGGGTGAAGGCGGACCAGGAGCACGACCGAGATCGCCAGCCGCGCCGAGATGCCGGCGAAGTGCATGAACGACTCGAGCGCCTGCTTGAGGATCCAGGATTCGGTGCGCAACAGTTCCAGGCGGTCCAGGTACTCGGGCCTCTCGTGGTGCTCCAGGCCGGGGATCCGGGTCCACAGCCGGGTCATCTGCCTGTCCAGAACGAGGCCGAGGCGGTTTCCGAGCGTCCTCATCACCCGCTCGCCGACCGTGGACGTCAGCCACATCCCGCAGACGGTCGCGGCGAGAGCCACCGCGGCAAAGTTGGCCTCTGCCGGATTCTGGGTGACCGAGTCAACGAGCCGCCGAATCCAAAGCGCCTCCAGCGGAAGCATCACCCACGACAGGGGAACCAGAAGCGCGGTCGCCAGGGCCAGTGCCGGAAAGTTCGAAAAGGACAGGCGGACGAACACCAGCAGTGTCCGAAGCGACTCCCGCAGCCCGGGTGCCTCCGACGGCTCACGGGACATCGGAGTCCTCCAAAAAGCGCGACGCCTGCAGCGAGAACATGCTCGCGTAGTGGCCGTCGCGGGCCATCAGCTCGTCGTGGCTGCCCTCCTCCACGACCCGGCCCCCGTCCAGCACGCAGATGCGGTCTGCCCGGCGGACGCTTGAGAACCGGTGGGAGATCAGCACCGTGGTGAGGCCACGTGTGAGGTCCAGAAAGCGGTCGAAGATCTCGGCCTCCACCCGGACGTCCAGATTGGCCGTGGGCTCGTCCAGGATCAGGACGCCCGCACCGCACTCCACCGCCAGCAGCGCGCGCGCCAGGGCGATCCTCTGCCACTGGCCGCCCGAAAGGTCGGTGCCACCTTCATAGGAGCGGGAAAGGATCGTGTCCCAGGCTTCCGGGAGCCGTTGGATGAGGTCCAGTGCTCCGGCACGTCCGGCGGCGCGGGCGATCAGCTTCCCACCGGCA
The DNA here is from genome assembly GCA_035536535.1 of Actinomycetota bacterium. Taxonomy (NCBI): domain Bacteria; kingdom Bacillati; phylum Actinomycetota; species Actinomycetota bacterium. The sequence goes on from DATLNZ010000170.1 coordinate 11,471, forward strand.
TCCGGACGGGCAAGCGCGACGTTGTCGCTCGCCGGCAGCTCGTAGCGGACGAAGTCCTGGAAGATCGCCGCCAGCCGCAACCGCCACTTGACGGGATCGATCTGCCTGAGGTCGTGGCCGTCCACGCTGATGCGCCCCGAATCGGGGTCGTACAGGCGTGCGAGCAGCTTGACCAGGGTGGTCTTGCCGGCGCCGTTGACCCCCACGATCGCCAGCGACCGTCCGGCCGGGATGGCGAGGTCGAGCGACCCGAACACGCCGCGCCCCGAGCCTGGATAGGCGAACCCGACTCCCTCGAAGGTGATCGACCGGCGGGGCATGCCGTCGGCAGGTCGTGAGCCGCGAAGGTCGGAATGCGCCGACGTCGCGCGGGCCCGAAGGCCCAGGACGTCAGGGAGCGCCGCCGAGCCCTGCGTGAGCCACCAGTCGGCTTCGGAGTGGGAAAGCGACCGGATCCCGAGCACCGCCTGAACAAGGACGACGAGCCTGCCCGCCCCCATGCCGCCCCCGGCGGCTGAACGTGCCAGCGCGACGAGCACGAGGGTGTTTGCCCCCGCGGCCGCCAGGAAGCTGAGGGTGAGCCTGCGGCGGTACCCGCGCCTGAGCTGGGTCAGCCGGTCGTACCAGCTCCCCTTGAGATGCGTAAAGCGGTCCGCGATCCAGTCGCCGAGCCCGAACAGCCGGATCTCCTTGGCCGCCGGCGCCTCCACGGCCAGCTGGTAGTAGTAGTCGCCGCGGCGCTCCAGCTCGCGGAACTGCTCGGAGCGGCGGGCCTCTACGTACTCGTCGCGGCCCGACGACGCGTGCGTCAGGACCCAGGCGCCGGCGACCGCGAGCGCCGCCCACCAGCGGAACGTGGCCACCAGGGCGACCGAGCCGAGGCCGGAGACGATGAGGGCGAGCTGTTGCCCTGCCGCCTGGATGGTCCTCTTCAACGGCGCGAGCCCCCACTCGAAGTTCCGCGCGCGCTGCAGGGTGTCGGCGAGGGCCGGGTCCTCGAGGTGCGCGATGCCCGAAGGACGCAGGCACGAGACCATCACGTGCTCGTGCAGGTGCGCGGACAGGCGCGATCCCAGGGACTGTGCGATCACCTGGCCAGCCGGGTTCAGAGTCCTCTGCACGACGTACAGTCCGGACAGGATCGCCAGGGAGGTCAGCAGCGAACGTCCGGGGGCCGAATCAAGTCCGGCTCCAACGGCGGCGGGCACGCGGTCTACGAGCAACCCCGTCTGCAGCCAGAACACCAGAGGCAGCAGGCCGTCCAGCGACCGCAGCGCGACGAACGCCGCGAAGTGGCCCCTCGACGCCTTCGGCAGCGAGCGGACGAGCAGCCAGACCGGCGACCGCAACGGATTGCGAGAGCTCAACCAGACCTCCGAGGACGAAGGCCCGCAGCGGGAAGGCGACCTTCAGGCGCGCGAGCCTGTACGGATTGGAACAGGAGTTTTGGCCAGGCCCCGCCCGCGGCCGCAGCCGCGGAGGTTCAGAACGATATCACTGCGCCGGCGACGAAAGAGCTTCGAACTCCGACACTCTTTCGCGGACCTGGTCCAGGCTCGCGCGCCAGAAGTCCACGGAGCGGATGTCGATGCCGAACCGGGCCCCCAGCGTCGCGGCGTCGTGCAGGCCGGTGGACGAAAGCAGGTCGTCGTAGCCGGCGCGGAAGCCGTCCGGATCCGACAGGTACTGCGCGTACAGACCCAGGCCGAACAGAAAGCCGAATGTGTAGGGCCAGTTGTAGAACGACGACCCGTAGTAGTGCGGCTTCATCGCCCACATCCACGGGTGCATCGCCTGGGGGTCGAGCCCGTCGCCGTACGTAGCGCGCTGCGCTTCCAGCATCACGCCGTTGAACTCGTCGACCGAAAGCTCCCGTCTCCTGCGCTGCCCGAAGACGTCGCGCTCGAACAAAAAACGGCTGTGGATGTCCACCACCAGCTGCGTCGCGTGCTGCAGCTCGGCCTCCAGGATCGCCACCTTCTCGGCCCCCTGCGATTGCTCGAGCATGGCGTTCATGACGATCGTCTGACAGAAGATGCTGGCCGTCTCCGCCAGAGCCATGGGCGTCTGTCGCTGCAGCGGCGTCCGGTCCGCCAGGTTGAGGTTGTGGTAGGCGTGCCCAAGCTCGTGCGCCAGCGTGGACACGCTTCCGAACGAGTGGGTGAAGTTCATCATCACGCGCGACTCGTCGGACCGAAGGCCCATGCAGAAGGCCCCGTCGCGCTTGCCGAGCCTGGGCTCTGCGTCGACCCAGCGCTCTTCGAACGACCGCCTAGCCAGCCCGGCGAGCCGATCGGAGTAGGTGGCGAACTGCTCCACGACGAACTGCTCGGCCTCCGGCCAGTCCCACTGGCGGGGCCCGGAGGCACCGGCAAGCGGGGCAAACAGGTCCCACCACGCCAGTGAGTCCTTGCCCAGAAGCCGGGCCTTGGCCTTGAAGTAGCGGCGCATGTCCGGAAACGACTCGACGCACGCGGTCTGCATCGCGTGGAGCGTCCCGGCGTCGACGTTGTTGGCGAAAAGAGCCGGCGCCAGCGAGTCGGTCCAGCCGCGGCGGTCGTCCAGCACCCCGCGCGTCCCCTTCACCCCGTTCATCGCCGCCGCCAAAGGCACCGACACCGATTCCCAGCCTGCGATCTCCGCCTCGTAGGCCGCCTGGCGGACCCCAGGGTCCGGGTCGTGGGCCCGTCCCCGCACCTCGCTCATCGGCAGCATCGACTCATTGCCGTCCGGCTCCACCACCCGCACCTGCAGCCGCGACGTAATGTCGCCGTGCAGCTTCCCCCACGCCGCGGCACCGGATGGGCTGAGTGTGGCGGCGAGGTCCTCCTCTGGCTCGCTCATCTGGTGCATCGAGGCCAGGGCGGCCTTGCGCAGCGCGAACTCGTGAGCGGCCGCAGCAGGTGACGCGCCAACCAGTGCGTCGACATCGAAGGAACCGACCCAGGCCTCGAACCGCGTCACGAGCTTGGACACCTCGACGCCCTGGATCTGCAGCTCGGACATCCGTGCCTGCGCCTCGGCATTGCGGGAGTCGGTGGCGACAAAGGACATGATGTAGCCGCGCAGCGTCCGGAGGTGGTCCAGCAGCGAACTCAGCCGCTGCAGCACCTCGTCGAACGCCCCGGAGTCCGCCGGTCCGGACGACGCACGCACGCCGTGGCGGTCGAACAGGGCCCGGAGCTCATCGAGCTCCCGCGTCGCCTGGGCACAGTCCGCCTCAAACTCCGGGGAATTCAGCGAAGGAAAGACCGGGGTCATGTCCCAGTGGGGAAGGTCGGTGCGGGAGTCCTGTCTGACGGCGGTCATGTCGCTCCTGTCCGGCGAGGGGGGCTGGAACCGGACGCTAGCCCCCCGCGAGCACCGGCCGCAACCGAAAAAGGGCGACGGTCCGGCCCCCGCGGCGCGTTCAACCCTGCAATGGGGCTTCTTTTCATTGGAGGGAATCACATGCTGCGTCGCGCGCTCGTTGCGGTCGTCTCGCTGTTGTTGCTGGTAGGCACGGTTCCACCCGTCTCTTCGGCGGCCTCGCCGCGACTGGACCTGGCTCACGACCCGTCCCACATCCTGGTGTCGGTGCGATCCGGATCCGACCCGCTCCAACTCCCCGGACTGCTGGGCACCTCCGTCGCGTCGGTGCTGGCGCCTCAGAACGCAGCCGTGGTGAGCCTGCCCCAGGGGACTTCGGTTTCGGCGGCCATCGCCGCCTTCTCCAGGCTCCCTCAGGTGGAGTCGGCCGAGCCGAACTTCGCCTTGGCAACGCATGCCACCCCCAACGACCCCTTTTACCCCGGCAACGCCCGCGTTTCGGTTGACCTCTGGGGCCTGCACAACACCGGCCAGTCCGGAGGGGCGGCAGACGCCGACGTCGACGCCCCCGAGGGCTGGGACCTCGCCGGCGTCGCCGGCAGCGGCGCCTGGGGCAACTCCGGGTACACCGTCGGCATCGTCGACACCGGCATCGATGCGGCGCACGAAGACCTCAATGGCAAGTCGGTCACCCCTTGCTACAGCGCCCTGTCCGGCGCCGGCACCCTCGCCGGCGGCTGTGCCGACGACGACGGCCACGGCACCCACGTCGCCGGCACCATCGGCGCCTGGGCCAACAACGGCCGCGGGATCGCCGGCGTCGCCCCCAACGCAAAGGTCTACCCCTGCAAGGCGCTGGGCCCGGCCGGCGGGTGGACCAGCGACGTCGCCGCCTGCGTAAACCACCTGGCGTCCAAGCGCGACTCCCACAACCTGCGCGTTATCAACCTCAGCCTCGGGGGCCCTGCCTCCCGCGTGCTGGAGACGGCGGTCAACTCCGCGTCGGCCAACGGTGTCCTGGTCGTGGCCGCGGCCGGAAACGACGGCAACTCGACCTTGAACTACCCCGCCGCCTACTCCTCGGTCCTTTCGGTCGCGGCGATGGACCGCAGTGGCCGCCGTGCCTCGTTCTCCAACTACAACTCCGACGTGGAGCTGGCCGCTCCCGGCGCCTCGGTCGTCTCGACTGTTCCGGGCGGTTACGGGTCCTGGAGCGGGACATCCATGGCCGCGCCGCACGTGGCCGGCATCGCGGCGCTCGCGTCGTGGAAGACCGGACGTACCGCGCAGGGCCTGCGCGACCTGCTCACATCGTCGGCAGAGGACCTCGGCACCCCCGGAAGGGACACCTCCTTCGGGTACGGACGGACCAACGTCTGCCGCGCCCTCGGAGGCTGCGGAGCGCCGCCGCCTCCCCCGCTCACCACGAATCCTTCGCCCGCTCCGGCTCCGACATCCGCCCCCGCCCCGGCCCCCGCGCCGACGGGCAACGGAACGCTCAACGGAACCGCCTGGTACGGCGCGGCTCTGCTGGTGGTGCAGGGAGTGGTGGTGACCTTCCAGGGCGGCGGAGTGATCGGTTCGGTTCGAACGAACTCCAACGGCGACTACTCGGCCTCCCTCCCGGCGGCCGGGTACACCGTGTCGGCGAAGATGGGCTCGGCCTCCTGCCGCGCCGGATCGCCCGTCGGACCCACCAGCACGACCGCCAACGTCTCGCCGGGCGCCGTCACCCGGGTCGGCTGGTACTGCAGCTGAGGGTTGCCTCGAGTGGGGCGCGCAGGCGACACTGTGACCTCTCGCCCCACTCGAGGAGGAACCATGCGCAGGATCCGCAGGCTGCTCGTCGTAGCCGTCGCCGCGGCGACTCTGATGCTCACGGGCGGCACGACCCCCGCCGGCGCCACCGAGTGCACCCCGAAGGGATGCACGGCAAGCTGCCGCGGTCCGTCGTTCGACCTGAACAGCCTCACCTTCGAAGCGTTCGAGTGCTACTCGTAGCTGCGGAGTTCGCTTTCGCGAAGGCGCCCTCAGGGGCGCCTTCTGCTTTTACTGCTTTTGTTCCCCTTGCGGCGGACCGTTCGCGCCATCTTCGTCCACGTCCGCGACGCGTGCGGCTACGGTTGCGCCACCCGGAACGCTCCGTGTAGCCGGATGTACAGGTTCGCGCTGCGCCCGCGGTGGATCGCCGGGCATCTGCTCGTGGCATCGGTGGCGGCATCGTGCGCCGGACTCGGCGTCTGGCAGCTCCAGCGCCTGGAGCAGCGGCGGGACATCAACGCCCTGATCGGGCAGCGAGGGCGGCTGCCGCTCCAGCCGCTGGAGACCCTGTCAGGGCCCCCGGCGTCCCTCGTCCATCGCCGCGTGGTGGTCACCGGACGCTACGACACCAGCCGCGAGGTCGTCCTTCGCGGACGGTCGCTCAACGAAACGCCCGGCCACCACCTGCTGACGCCCCTGGTCCGGCCCGACGGCTCCGCCGTCGTCGTGGACCGCGGATGGGTCCCCGCGGACATGGACGAGCCCCCCGTGTCCGCCGCCTCGCCGCCGGCCGGACAGGTGACCGTCACCGGCGTCCTCACGCCGTCGCAGGACAAGGGGGTGCTGGGCCCCCGGGACCCGCCGACCGGGACCCTGCGGCGCACGGGCCGGGTCGACGTGGCACGCCTCGCGCGGCAGATGCCATACAAACTGCACCCGCTGTACGTGCGGCTGGGGGCCCAGGACCCCACGCAGCCGGGCAACAGGCCGGCGATACCCCCTTCCCCGCCCACAGATGAGGGACCCCACCTGTCATATGCCGTCCAGTGGTTTCTTTTCGCGGCAATCTGCCTGGTCGTTTACATGGCCCTGCTGCGCAAATTGGCTCTGATCCCGGACAAGTCGGACATACCGTCAGTTTGAGGTCGCTTTCCCACTCTATGTAGTCGCTTGTGCAGAAGTTCACAGGACAGGATTCCGGCCCTCCCCCGTTTTCCTATGTGGGGCAAGGAAAAGCACGTGCTGACTGAGCGGGTGATCTGGGGAGGGATTGGATGCGCCGACTTTGCATCGCTCTTGGCGTCGTATCGCTGCTGACCTTTCTGCCGGCTCCTGCGCCCGCGCAGGAGCTTCCGCTGTTCACCAAGGTGAACGGCTTCGCCACCAAGACCGGCTTCCGCGGTGTCTTCACGTGGCAGGCCAGCGAACTGGTTACGGGCTTTGTACGCTACGGCACCTCCCCCGACGCGCTGACTCAGGTAGCGGCGGCACTTCCGGGAGCAGCCGACACGGCCGGAATGGCCATCGCTCAGCTGGACAGCCCCGGCTCCACCTACTACTTCCAGGTAGTGGACGACACCACGCAGCGCGCGTCCGAGATCAACAGCTTTGAAGCCGTCAACGCATACAACGACTACGACGGCAGCACCTACACGATCGACCTGCTCGTGGCGCTGGACACCCAGTCGCTTCCTAAGAGCATCCCGGCCGACCAGGCTCTCGAGGACATCGCCGAGGGCATGGACGTGTTCGCGGAGCGCCTGTACGACGCCTACGACGGCCACGCGCGCCTGGGCAACGTTCTGATCACCGACACCAACCTCGACTACGCGGCCAACGTGCCGTTCCTGCCGCCGGTCTGCCTTCTGGAGCACAGCAACGTAGCGGACGTGCTCGTGCAGACCACGGTGCCCTTCGACAGCCACACGTTCGGCGGCTGGTCGATCGACGACCCCTGCATCTCGTTCTACGTGGGACGGCTCGGGCAGCTCGTGGTGCCGTGGCAGGACGACCTGCACTTCGGGCACGTCGCCGCGCATGAGATGGCTCACTACGCCTTTAACGCGCCGGACCTCTACCCGGCCAACTCCAACGCCGACTGCGTGAACAAGGACTGGGACGGCTCGCTCATGCACAACACCGGCGGCTGGACCGGCACCCGCTGGGAGATGACCGAGCTCGACCGCAACCCGGTACAGACCCCGTGCGACCACGGCACCCAGCCTTACAGCTGGCCCGCGGCGCAGGAAAGGTACACGGCGATTCCCGACGGCGAGATCCAGCATGGCGACGCCACCAAGGCTCGCGGCAACGCCGACGGCGGCGCACTCGACATCCAGATCCTCAACCGGGAGCCGGGCAAGTCCTCGCTGGTCGACTTCTCAGTCGCCTCGCCGCTGGACTGCACGGCCACCGGACCGCAGGCCGCGGATGCCTCCGGAGACGCCACGGGCGTGCTGGTCGAGTCCACACCGGGCACCTCCGAGCCGTCCCTGGACATCCTCAATGCTGGCTTCACCTGGGACCGGGCCGCTCAGGCAGTGACCGCGCGCTTTGAGGTGGAGGACCTGACCGACGCACCGCCCACCGGCGCCATCGGCTCGTACTACCGGGTCAACTTCATCTACGGCGGGAAGGCCTACACGCTGGTGGCCAGCCGAGACCCGCTGGCCCAGTCGTTCAGGCTTCTCGACACCGTGGCGAACAAGACGATCGCCTCGGGACTCGAGGGCTCCTTCAACTCAACCACCGACCAGATCACCATGGTCCTGCCGGCCTCGAGGCTGGCGACCGCCGACCCGGCGGCGCCGCCGCTCGTGGAGGATGCGTCCCAAATCGACCTGGGGCAGATCATCGCCCAGCGGTACATGGGCGCCCCCACGATCACAGCCGACATCGCCAGGGGAAGCTGCCCCTACCTTCTGGGCCAGGAAATCCCTGACGTCGTCTCGACCACGCTGGAGACCTGGACGACCCCGGTCGGCCGGATGAGGGCGACGGGGATGGCGGCCAAGCTAACCGACTCTCTGACGGGAGCACCGGTCGCCGGACGGATGGTCGAGTTTCGCCTCGACGGGGTAAGTATCGGCCAGGACGCTACCGACGAGTCCGGTCTGGCTGAGATCTCGCACCGCGGGTTCGTGACGCGGCTGGTGACAGAGTCCGCCGGGTTTGCCGGAGATGGCTCCTACACCGCTTCGAGCGACACCGCATAGCTTCGGTTTCTAGTCCCCCCCCAGCGGCCCCTGGACCTCCCGGTCCGGGGGCCGCTACCTTTCCGCCACTGCCTGTCGCCGTGGCAGGATCTGGACATGGACTACGAGCAGATCTCCTATGAGTCCGGCGAGGGCATAGCGACCATCACGCTGGACCGTCCCGACAAGCTCAACGCCTTCACCTGGCGGATGCGCGACGAGCTCATCCACGCGTTCGACCGCACCGACGCAGACGATGACGTCCGGGTGGTGATCGTCACCGGGCGCGGCAGGGGGTTCTGCGCGGGGGCGGACCTGTCCGCCGGCGGGGGGACCTTCGACAATCGCGTCCGGGGCGGGGCCGACCGCATGGAGGACCACCGCGACGGCGGGGGCCAGGTGGCTCTTCGCGTTTTCCGGTCCCTGAAGCCCGTCATCGCCGCGATAAACGGTCCGGCCGTGGGGGTGGGGATCACGATGACGCTGCCGATGGACGTCCGCCTGGCCTCCGACGACGCTCGCATCGGTTTCGTGTTCGCCAAGCGCGGCATTGTCCTGGAGGCCTGTTCCACCTGGTTTTTGCCGCGCCTGGTCGGCATCAGCCGCGCTGCGGAGTGGGGCTACACGGGGCGGTTGTTCGACGCCAAAGAGGCCCTGGAGGCGGGTCTGGTCCGCAGCATCCACCCGCCGCATGCGCTCCTACCCGCCGCCCGCGACCTGGCCCGGGAGATCGCCGACAACACCTCCGCGGTGGCCGTTGCCCTGAACCGGCAGATGCTGTGGCGCATGCTCGGTGCGTCCGGCCCGGAGGACGCCCACCGCGTGGATTCCATGGCGATGTTCTGCATGGGTCGGTCCGACGACGCGCGCGAGGGGGTCCAGTCGTTTTTGGACAAGCGGCCCGCGGCTTTCCCGATGAAGGTCAGCCGGGACATGCCGCCGTTCTTCCCGTGGGACGAGAGCGGCTCAGGCCAGGACTGACAACAGCCGCTCCACGTCGTCCATCGTGTTGTAGTGCACGGCGCTCGCGCGCACGGCGCCCCCGCGGTCGCGCAGGCCCAGGTGCTCCATCATCAGGTTCCAGGCGTAGTAGTGGCCGTTGGAGACCGCGACCTCCTGTGAGGCCGCTCGGTGCGCGACCTCCTCGGCGGTGCGGCCGGCGAGGTTGAACGAGACGGTGGAGGTCCGCCCCACGACCGTCGGCAGGCCGTAGATCTCGGCCCCCAGGCCGTGGAGTCCCTCCAGCAGCCGGGCGCACAGGACAGCTTCGTGCGCGGCGAACTCACCGAACACGCGCCGCCATCCCAGCCGTCCCTGCGGCTCGCCGAGCTGCCCGGCGAGAAGGTCCAGGTAGTCCAAGGTGCCGCCCCAGCCCGCGATCGCCTCGTGACTCTGCGTGCCCGGCTCCCACGTGAGCGGCTGCCCGGACTGCATAAAGGCCAGCCCGTGGTGCGGAAGCCTGCGGAGCATCTCCTCGCTCAGCCACAGCACTCCCAGGTGGGGGCCGAAGACCTTGTACGGACTGAACACGAGCATGTCCACGCCCAGTTCGGCGACGTCCGGGGGCACGTGCGGCGCGAGGTGGACGGCATCCACCGCCACATGCCCGCCCGCGCGATGGACCATGTCCGACGCCTTGCGCACCGCGGGGATCGTCCCCAGGGCGTTGCTTGCACCCGTGATCGCGAGAAGGCGGGTCCGGGCATTCAGCAGCCGGCCGAGGTCGTCGGGCACCAGCTCGGCCTGCGGTCCCCGGACGTCCCACCGCCGGACGACGACACCCGAAGCCGACAGCTTCGTCCAGGGGTCCACGTTTGCGTGATGGTCCAGCGCGGTCACCACGACCTCGTCGCCCTCGCTCAGGTGTCTCCGCCATGCGTCGGCGAGCAGTCCGATGAGGGAGGTGGCGTTGGGGCCGAACGCGACGGCGGATCCTTCGGGCGCGCCGAGGAGCTCCGCGGTTCGGGAACGGACCCGGTCCACCATCTCGGTCACCTCAACCGAAGCCCGGTGCGCGGCCCCCTTGTTCGCATTGGCCCTGGTCAGGGTGCCCGTCACCTGCTCCACTACCTGCCTGGGCACCTGGGAGCCGGCCGCGTTGTCCAGGAACACCGTGCCGCCGTCGAGCGCCGGAAACTGCTCGCGGATCCAGCCGAAGGGCAGGCTCATCGCGAAGGTCTCACTCGAGGGAGCCGAACTGGCTCCCGGTCGGCTCCGCTCAGCAGAACCACGGCTCCGTCAGCCGCGGGCGCGCTTGGACCGAGCCCGTCTCGATCACGCCGGGAGGCCTTCCCGCTGCCTGCCGCACGGCCTCCCAGATGTCGAAAAACTGGTCGCCGATCGACCGTCCGGCCGCCGCTCCCGTCTCCACGATTCCGGAGATCAACGCCTGCAGGCCGTCGGTCTCCGGGTGCTCGGGTCGCCACGTGTAGGTGAGGCGCTCGGCGTCGTAGGGTCCCAGGTACGGACGTATCTCCTGGACGTCCAGCAGGAGCGAGCCCTCCGGCACCAGAAGCCGGATGGAGTACTGGACGGGATCGACGTTGCCGATCAGGTCGTGTTCGACCACGAACTCCAGAATGTCGGCCACGTCGCCGGTGGTCGTCCAGGGCGTGAACGGCATCCACGATGGCCGGACCTCCACCCCGTGGGACCGGAGCAGCCGGACCGCAGCGACGGCCTGCTCGGTGGTGTGGCCCTTGTCCAGCAGGGACAGGGTCCGGTCGTTCACCGACTCCAGCGCGCAGACGACGAACAGGCACCCGGACGCGGCCAGCTGCGGCCACAGGTCCGCGTGGCGCAGAACGTGATCGACCTTGGTCGTCACGTCGAAGGTCAGGTGCGGATGACGCTCGTGCATCCGGCGCACGATCTCGGCGCTGTGACGCCACCCGTTGAGGAAGTCGGGGTCGCCAAAGGTGATGTGGGACGCGCCCATCTCGACGAGCTGGTCGATGTCCGCCAGCACGACGTCGGCGGCGACCGTCCGGATGCGCCCGCCGTAGACGACGGGCACCGGGCAGTGCCGGCACTCGTGCGCGCACCCGTGGCTGGCTTCCACGTAGCCGACGACTCGCTCGCCGCCGTCCGCGGACAGGTGCGCGTAGGAACCCAGCGGGGGCAGCCCCTGTCGCCACGGGAGGTGGAACTCACTTCTCTGCAGCTGCACGACCCCCGGCTGCGGGCTGCCGGACACCCACAGGCGCAGGCCCGGCTCGTACTCCCCCGCCACCACATGGGCGCCCAGTTCGCGCACCGTCACGTCGCGGGCAACAGGTGCGTACAGGCCGTAAAAGCACAGCGGAACGTCCGGCCGCTGTCTTCGTACCGATCGCGCCGCCTGGACCGCCAGTCTCATCGCCGTGTGCATGGGGACCGAGACCGCGATCCGGTCGGCCCAGTCCACCAGCGACGGGTCCCACGGCTGCACGGAGGTGTCCAGGCACCGGACGTCGTGGCCATCGGCGCGAA
>DATLNZ010000171.1 GCA_035536535.1 Actinomycetota bacterium
GAATCCAGGTCGGGGACGCGCCCATCGACGAGCAGTCGTTCGCGGCCACCCTCGCCTATCTGAGGCCGTACGTGGAGATGGTCGAGGAACAGCTGGCTGAGCGCCTGACCTACTTTGAGCTGCTAACTGCCATGGCGCTGGAGGTGTTTTTCGACCGCCCCGTGCACGCCGCTGTCCTGGAGACCGGACTGGGGGGCGAATACGACGCCACGAACGTGGCGGACGCGCGGGTGGCGGTCGTGACGAAGGTCGCCCGTGACCACGTGGGCGAGTTCGGCGACGATCTGCAGCGGGTGGCGTGGGAGAAGAGCGGGATCATCAAACCGGACAGCGTGGTCGTGACCGCGGTCGACCAGGCGGAGCTTCTGCAGGTCGTGCGGGAGCGGGCGGAGGAGCGGGGGGCGAAGGAAGTGCTGGTTTTCGGCACGGAGGTCCAGCTGGTTTCGCGGAATCCGGCGGTGGGGGGGCAGGTGATCGCCGTCCGAGGCCCGTACGGCGTCTACGGGGACCTGTTCGTCCCGCTGCTCGGCCCCCACCAGGCGGTCAACGCCGCCCTGGCCGTCGCGGCCGTGGAGGCCTTCGCGGGCGAGGCGGTGGACCCCGAAGCGATGGCCGAAGGTCTCCGGCGGGTCAGAGCCCCTGGCCGCATCGAGATTCTCGGCCGGCGGCCGCTGATCGTGTGCGACGGAGGACACAACCCCGACGCGGCACACGCGGTCGTCGAGACGCTTCGCAGGGAGCTGGAGTACGGCCGGGTGCTGGCGGTGTTCGCGATGCTCGAAGACAAACTCGTCGAGGAGGTGCTGGCGATCATCGGCCCGGCGTGCGACGGCGCGTACGTCGCGGCCCCTGCCTCTTCCCGGGCCGCGGATCCCCAGCGGCTGGCCTCGGCCCTGGCCGAAGTAGGCGTGAGCGGCACGGCGGTCACCGTGCTGCAAACGGTCCCCGAGGCGCTGGCTGCCGCGCTCGGCGAATCGTCGGACGACGACGCCGTCGTCATATTCGGAAGCTTTGTGGCGGCGGGGGAGGCCCGGGCCTGGTTGCGCGAACGGGGCCTGCTCCCCCAGTCTTGACCGCTATGGAGAAGACCCTGGTGCTCGTGAAGCCCGACGGCGTGAGGCGGCGCCTGGTCGGAGAAGTCGTTTCCCGCCTCGAGCGCAAGGGACTGACCCTTGTCGCAGGCAGGCTGTTCACGATCGACGAAGACACGGCATCCCGCCACTACGAAGAGCATCGGGAGAAGCCGTTTTTCGGCGAGCTCATCTCTTTCATCACCTCCGGCCCGGTGATGGCGCTGGCGGTGGAGGGGCCCGAAGCGGTCACCGTCGTCCGGACGCTGATGGGGCCGACCAATCCCGTGGCGGCTCCGCCCGGGACCATCCGTGGGGACTACGGGATCCTCATCACAGAGAACCTCGTCCACGGCTCGGACTCTGCTGAGTCCGCGGCAAGGGAGCTGTCGCTGTTCTTCCCGGACCTCGGCTGAGTTCGTTGCCCCAGCCCACTGGGGCGGAGATCGTCCCTGGAATGCGAAAGGGGCCCCCGTAGGGGCCCCTTTCGTCTCCTCGCCGATCGTTTAGCGAACCCGGCGGCGCAGGGTCAGTGCTCCTGCGGCGAGCAGCAGTCCGGAGATCATCGAGACCATGGCCGGCGCGCCGGTCGCGGGGAGCTGGGCTCCGCCCACAGCCGGGGCGTTGAGAGCCTGGGCTCCGACGGCGGTCTCGACCGTGGGGTCGATGCGGACCTTGACCAGAGTGTCGCCGGCCGCGATCCCGAGAGCATCGATGGCCACGGGGGCCTTCGGTGCGAACTCGATAACGAACGCGGAGACCGACTGGGAGGCCGAGGTGCCGTCCTCGGAGGCCGAAGCCTTTGAAGCGTCGCAGAGGTTGACGGAGACGCCGGCCTGGTTGAGCACCGAGTCGACTTGAGACTTGACCGCGGCGACCTGGTCCGTCGGGACCGGCAGCGCGACGGGCTTGCCGCCGACTTCGACGTACAGGCTCTTGCCGTCGAGGGACGCCCCCGTGTTCCCGCCCATTCGCACGTCGGCGATGGAGCAGGCGGACGTGTTCTTGGCCGAACCGGCCGTGCCGGCAGCCTCGGAGTGCGAAGCCAGGTTCATCAGGCCGACGTTGACGAGGCCGCCGAGGACGTCGACCGACTTGATGATCGACACCGAGTCGGAGCTGGCCCGGCCGTCCGCTGTCTTCTGCGCGGTCGTCGACGAAGCGACGTCCTTGATCGAAGCCAGATTCGTGGACAGCGGGTTGGGGATCGCCGGCAGCTGGATCGCCGTCGCCAGGTCCGTGCTGCTGTCGATGATGGGGCCGACCGTGGGGTCTGATGCCAGCGGAGTGCCGGCCAGAGCTGCGGTCACCTCGTCGGTGGTGTCGTCGAGGGTGGTGTTGGCGGTGGTGACGGCGCTGTTGATCTGCGTGATCAGGTCCGTGAACGCGGCCTGCAGCTCAGCCGGCAGAAGAGCACCGACCGCTTGAAGTGAGGTGTCCACTGAAGCGACGGACGCGCCACCGTCGACCTTGGGTCCCGCCGCGACCGCTGCACGCAGGACGCCTGCGGTGGCGTCAAGCACTGGCAGCTGCACGGACGGAAGCGAGATGGTCTGCAGAGTCGAGGACTTGTCGTCCCCGATCGTGGTGGCCGTAAGGGCCGGAAGCGTGCGGAACCCGTCACCGAGGACCGAGTAGGCCTTGGTGGTGTTGGTGGAGGCTTCTGCTGTGGTCCGTCCCAGGTACTGGTCGACCACGAAGGGGAACGCCTCCGGCAGCTCTGCCTGCTGTGCGGCGGGAAGAGCGGCGCGAGTCGTGGTGTAGTTCTGCTGCACCGTGTCCTTGACGGTCTGCGGCAAGCCGCTGAGGTCCACCGTCACCCGGAGCGCGAAGCCCGTGGCGTTGGACGAGAACTGAGCAAGATCCGCTGAGGCGGGCTGCATCGCAACCGGGCTCAGCGCGAGCGTGCCGGAAAGGGCAGCCACCAAGGCGACCCTCCGGGCCTTCGATGCCGTGAACTTCATGGCTACTCCCCTTCTGTCGGCGGGATGTCTGACTGCTGTTCCAACGAAGGGGGAGGTGTGCGGGAAACGGTCAACGCAGCATTCAGGGGGTTCCGGCCCAACTCGGCATCGGGGGTTCTGGGGCTAACGTCCGCATTGCGCCCGAACCCGCCGGTCCGGCCCCCGTCGTCGGGTGTGCAGCCCCGGAGCGGCTTAGGGGGTAGGCTGTGTACGAACCTGCGTTCCGTTACGACCGTCGCTGCCCTTTGACCGGATGGGGCCGCTGGGGGACAATGACCAGGCATCCGGCCTAAATCCTCCAGGCTCAAAGGAATTCCCCTTGTTCGAAAACACCCTGCAGTACCTCGGACGGGACATGGCGGTCGACCTCGGGACGGCCAATACCCTCGTATACGTCCGGGGGCGCGGGATCGTCCTGAATGAGCCGTCCGTGGTGGCTATCAACCAGAAGACGAGCGCGATCCTCGCCGTGGGGGCCGAGGCCAAGAGGATGGTCGGGCGGACCCCGGGCCACATCTCCGCCATCAGGCCACTCAAGGACGGCGTCATCGCCGACTTTGACGTGACAGAGCAGATGATCCGCTACTTCATTGCCAAGGTTCACGGGCGACGGAAGCTCGCCAAGCCCCGCATCGTCATCTGTGTGCCCTCTGGGATCACGGGCGTGGAGCAGCGAGCCGTCGAGGAAGCCGGTGCTCAAGCGGGGGCGCGCCGGATCCACATCATCGAAGAGCCCATGGCGGCCGCCATCGGAGCCGGACTGCCGGTGCACGAGCCGACCGGGAACATGGTCGTGGACATCGGTGGTGGGACCACCGAGGTCGCCGTCATCTCCCTCGGAGGCATCGTTGTGGCCGAGTCCATACGCACGGGTGGCGACAAACTCGACGACGCGGTCATCCAGTACATAAAGAAGGAGTACTCGATGATGCTCGGCGAGCGGACGGCCGAGGAGGTCAAGTGGTGCATCGGGTCGGCCTTCCCGTTGCCCGACGAGCCGCGCGCCGAGATCAGGGGGCGTGACCTCGTCACCGGGCTCCCGAGGACCATCACCATCTCGGCCGAGGAGGTCCGGCGCGCCTTGGAAGAGCCGGTTTCCAACATCGTCGACGCCGTGAAAAGCACCCTCGACCGGACCCCCCCCGAACTCGCGGCGGACATCATGGATCGAGGGATCGTCCTCACCGGAGGCGGAGCGCTCCTGCGCGGACTCGATGAGCGTTTGAAGCACGAGACCGGGATGCCCATCCACGTCAGCGAAAGCCCTCTGCACGCGGTCGCGCTCGGGGCCGGTCGCTGCCTGGAGGAGATCGAGTCCCTCAAGAACGTCCTCATCACGTCCACCCGCCACTAGCGGGGGGGAGACCTTATGTGGCGTCGACAGACACGCCACCGCTCCGTGATCGTCGCGCTGGTTTTGGCGACCATAGTCGTGCTGACTCTGGACTTCCGCACCGGGCTGATCGATGGCCTGTCTGGGGCGACGACCGAGGCGGTGGGGGTTTTCCAGGCCGGGGTGCGCACGCTGGTCCGCCCGGTGGAGAGCGCCTTTGGGATCGTGGGCGACTTCGGGCAGCTGCGTGAGGAGAACCGCGGCTTGCGCGAGGAGAACGAGCGGCTGCGCCGTCAGGAGGGGATTTCCCGCGGGCTCGTCCGTGAGAATGCGCGCCTCAAGGAGCTGAGCAAGCTGGAGGATCGCTTTGATTTGGACAGGATCCGCGCAAGGGTCACCGGAAGCTCATTGACCGGCCTCGAGAAGGTGGTGACGATCGACAAGGGGTCGGCCTCCGGAGTCGTGGACGACGCAGCCGTCCTGGGACCGGAGGGCCTGGTGGGCAGGGTGCTCAAGTCCGAGCGCCACAGTTCGACGGTCCTGTTGCTGACCGACTCGCAGTCTTCGGTGGGAGTGAAGCTGGACAAGAGCGGGGAGACGGGTCTTGTACGGGGTACGGGCCGTCCCACCCTGAGCATGGAGCTGGTGGCGCCGGAGGCCCTGAAGGAGCGCAAAGTCCGGGTCAAGGACGTCGTGCTCACGTCCGGCTGTCAGGGTGGCATCTTCCCGCCCGGGATCCCGCTCGGCCAGGTCGAAAGGGTCGATCCCGAGCCGAGGGGCCACGACTACGCCATCGAGGTGAAGCCTTTCGCCAGGCTATCCGCGCTGGACATCGTCACCATTGCAAGCCCGATCGACTCGCTCAAAGGGGACTCGGGCACCCTCTGTCCGTCGGAGGCCCCGGTATGAAGCGCGGCCTGGTCCTTTTCCTCGCCTGCTTCACGGCGATCCTCGCCTCCTCGGAACTGGCCTTCACGCTCCCGATCCGCGGCATCGGCCCGGACCTGCTCATCGTCGTTGTCGCCACCTACGCCAGCCGCGAGGAGCCCCAGACGGCCGCGATCGCGGGGTTCGCCGCAGGGTTTCTGCGCGACCTGCTGCTGACGTCCCCGGCGGGATTGTCCGCGCTCGCCTATGCCCTGACCGCCTACGCCGCCGCCATCATGGGGGCCGGGCGGGGCGTGTGGACCTATGTGGCGCTGGTGGGCGGCGCGACGCTGGCCTCGCAGTCACTGCACGGATTGGGAACCATCCTGCTGGGGCAGGACGCCGATTTGCTCCCGCTACCCCGGGTGGTTTTCCTCACCACCGCCTACAATGTGCTCCTGGCGCCTTTGCTGATGCCGCTGCTGCGCAAGATCACTTTGGTGGAGCGGTCCCCGGCAGTGGCGGGCGACTGAGCCCGGCCGGCAGCGCAGCCGACAAAAGGAGAATTCACTGAACCAGGAGGTCTCACGCGTCCGGTTGACGGTGATCAACCTGCTCACGCTGTCCCTTCTGTTCACGCTGGTGGCCCGGCTGTGGTTTTTGCAGGTCCTTGCCGCGCCGCACCTGCGCAAAGAGGCCGATCAGACATCGATCCGGCTGATCCACAAGCAGGCCCCCAGGGGCTTCGTCTTCGACCGCAACCTCACGGCGCTCGCCCAGAACCGCACGGCGCTGACTGTGGCTCTGGACGTGTCCAGACTTCCCGCGGAGCGGGCGGACACGGTCCTTCCGAAGCTTGCCAGTGTCCTGGACCTCAGCGAACGAGATGTCCGCAAAGTCGTGGAGGACGTCCGGTACGGCATATACGAGCCCAGGCCGCTGGCGCTGGACGTCCAGGAGGAGAAAGTCGTCTACCTGCTGGAGCACCAGAACGAGTTCCCGGGGGTGCTGGCCGTCGAGATCCCCGTCCGGGAGTACCCGCTCGGGGCGCTGGCGGCACACGCGGTCGGCCACGTGGGCAAGATCAGCGAGACCGAGTTCAAGGAACGTCAGAAGCGCGCGCAGGCAAAGCGCGCGCAGCGTGAGAAGGCCAAAGCGGCCGAGATCGAGGTCCCGCCGGAGCAGTACAGGGCTGACGACCTGATCGGCAAGATCGGCATCGAGCGTGTCTACGAAGAGGACCTTCGCGGGCAGCCTGGTTACGAAAAGATCACCGTCAACGTCCGGGGAGAGAAGGTCGACACCCGGACCTCCCGCAAGCCGGTCCGCGGCTGGGACGCCATTCTGACGATCGACAAGCACGTCCAACGCTCCGCCGAGGAGGCCCTGGAGCAGGGGGCCCAGGTGGCCCGCCGTCTGCTCGACCATGACACGGGCCGCAACTTCGCCGCTCCCGCGGGCGCCGTGGTCGCACTTGACCCGAGAAACGGCGAGATCCTCGCGCTGGCCTCCAACCCCAGCTTCGACCCGAACATCTTCGTCGGCTCCGCTCCCCCGGGAGAGCTGGAGAGGATCAACGACCCCCAGTCCCATAAGCCGATGTTCAACCGGGCGATCGCCGAGCGCACCGCCCCCGGGTCGACGTTCAAGCCGCTGACGGCCGTGGCCGCCTGGGAGGTCGGAGGCGTGTCCCCGGAACGGATCTTCACCTGCCCGGGTTTTCTCGAGGTCGGCAACAGGCGGTTCAAGGACTGGGACCCCAAGGGACACTCAAAGGTCGAGCTGTCCAGGTCGCTCTCGGAGTCCTGCGACGTCGTCTACTACACGCTGGGCGTGGAGATGAACCAGCGGCGCAGCGAGATCGGCGAGCACCTGCAGTCCGTCGCAAGGTCCTTCGGTTTCGGAAGCCGCACGGGCGTGGACCTGCTGGGCGAGAACGCCGGGGTCGTCCCGGACATCAAGTACAAGGAGAGGCTGTACAAGGACTCTCCCCAGGCCTTTGAGAGGCGGTGGTTTGACGGAGACTCCGCGAACCTCGCCATCGGCCAGGGGCTGCTCGCGGTGACGCCCCTTCAATTGGCGGCCGCCTACGGAGCACTGGCAAACGGAGGGACGGTCTACAGGCCACACGTTCTGAAGTGCCTGGCGGAGCTGAACATCTCGTCGCTGCCGCCCGCGCGCCAGGCCTGTGACTCGGGCAGCGTCAAGGTCCCCGAGAAGGCGAAGCCGAAGGTGCTGAGCGAGGTCCGCATCGCGGACAAGGAGGCCCTGCGGTTCGTGTCCGATGCCATGGGGGGTGTCGGCGTCGATAAGGGGACCGCGGCGCCGGCGTTCGCCGGGTTCCCGTTCGAGCAGGTTCCGGTGGCGGGTAAGACGGGAACGGCCCAGGTCGCGCAAAAGCAGGACTTCTCCTGGTTCGCCGCCTACGCGCCTGCCAACGACCCGCAGATCGTCGTGGTTGCGCTGGTCGAGGAGGCAGGGACGGGGGCCCAGATCGCAGCTCCCATCGTCCGCAGGGTCATGGAGACCTACTTCGGTCTGCCCGTCGGCAACATCTCGGCCGGCGCGAGAGCCGACTGATGTCGCGTCCGATAAGCGAACGTGGAGCCGCCGCGCTGCGACACCTGGATCTGGTCACAGTCGGCGCCGTGGTCGGTCTCATCTGCATGGGGCTCGTCGCCGTCTTCACGTCGTTCTCGGCCACCATCGACCCGGACAGGGGAGACAGCTTTTTGGCCGGGGGCCAGCTGTTCAACCGCCAGCTCGTCTTCGTCGTGATCGCCGCGGCCATCATGGTTGCGTCCGTCCTCACCGACTACCGCTACCTCAAGGTGTACGCGGTTTTCATGTACGTGGTGTGCCTGGTCCTGCTCATTGCGGTCCTGACGCCCCTGGCGGATAGCATCAAGGGGTCCCAGAGGTGGATCTCTCTCGGGGTGCTCAAGCTTCAGCCTTCCGAGATCGCCAAACCGGTGCTGGCCGCCACGCTGGGGGCCTACATCTCCGAACGCAGGGGATACCTCGACCTCCAGGACGTCCTTCGGTGCATCGGGATCGTCCTGCCGTATGCGGTCCTTGTGTTCCTGCAGCCGGACTTCGGGACGATGCTCGTCCTGTCATGGATCCTGCTGGTGATGCTCGTCATCGGAGGCGCGGGGTGGCGTCAGATAGTGGTTCTCATATCCATCGGCACCATTGGCGTCGCAGGGCTGTTCCAGCTGGGAGTGGTTCAGGACTATCAGCGGACGCGCCTGGAGGCCTTTCTGGACCCGAAGAGGGACCCGACCCGCACGGGCTACAACTACCTGCTCACCCGGCAGGCGGTCGGCAACGGCGGGTTGACCGGGACCGGGATCAACTTTCTCAAGCGCGAGGAGCCATCGGCCCTTTCGGCGTCACCGGGTCCTGCCGCCCCGGGCGCCCCGGAGAGGCTGGCTCTCACCACGAACCTTCAGTTCGTGCCGGAGCGTCACACCGACTTCGTCTTCACCGTCCTGGCCGAGCAGATGGGCTTTCTCGGGGGGGCCACGCTGATCGCTCTGTACGGGACTATCTTCGTCCGGGGCCTGCGCGCAGCCGGACAGGCCCGTGACCCCTTCGGCGCCTTGATAGCCACTGGACTGGTGGGATACATGGCTTTCCAGGTCTTCGTGAACATCGGCATGACGGTGGGACTCGTGCCGATTACAGGTATCCCGTTGCCGTTTGTCTCATACGGGGGCTCTTCGCTGGTCGCCTCGGCCTTGGCCGTCGGAGCGCTGCTGTCGGTCCAGGTCCGCAGGTTCGCGCGTCCCCTGGCGTGACGGGGGCGACCCGCGTCGGGGCCGGAGGCCGCCGCTGGCCGGTGATATGCTGAATCCGATTTGCAACTGTTCCCGCACGCCTCCGGCTGACGCCAGGTGACCGCGGTGCGCAAGGCTTGAACCGGCACTCCGAGAGCACGCTCGGGGCACCCAGTGGAGAGTGCCCCCCCTGGAGCGGAGGCCGCCCGCCAGCGTCGCGTCCCTGTCCGGGAGCCGGGGCTGCCCGCCGATAGGAGTGTTTTGAGCCAGCAGAACAGGGGCCGCGGCCGACGCGGCCCCCGTGGCCGCCCCCCCCGGGTCGACCGCGACATTCCAAAGCCGCCCGACTCGCGAGTGATGATGGTCGGAGGCTCCGCCGAGCACGCGCACGTCGCGGTGCTCGAAGACGACGTCCTGGTTGAGCACTA
Source organism: Actinomycetota bacterium (assembly GCA_035536535.1). NCBI lineage: Bacteria > Bacillati > Actinomycetota > Actinomycetota bacterium. Next base: position 9,445 of record DATLNZ010000171.1, read on the forward strand.
CGTCACCAGGAAGGCCAGGCGATCAATCGTAGGAAACGTCTACCTGGGCCGCGTCCAGAACGTTTTGGCCGGCATGGAGGCGGCCTTTGTGGACATCGGTCAGCCACGCAACGCGGTGCTTTACGCCGGGGAGCTCGCCCCGGAGACCGAGATCGAGGGCGCCTCCACTCCCCGCATCGAGCAGATGCTGCGTCCGGGCCAGACGGTTCTCGTTCAGGTCACGAAGGACCCGATGGGGACGAAGGGAGCGAGGCTCACGACCATCGTGTCGCTCGCCGGCAGATACCTTGTCCTGTTGCCGAACGGCTCCGGATACGGGATCTCCAGGAGGCTGTCCGACGACGAGCGCAACCGCCTCAGGGACATCGCCCGCGGGATCCGGCCGGACGGTTACGGGCTGGTCATCAGGACGGCGGCCGAAGGCGCGGGGGCCGACGAGCTGCTGCGCGACCTCAACCGGCTGGTGAGGCTGTGGGAGGAGATAGACCGCCGCAAGCAGAAGGCCCAGGCACCGCTTGAGATATACGTCGAGCCGGATCTGGTCATCCGCGTAGTCCGTGACCTGTTCTCAAAGGACTTCGACAGGCTCGTGGTGGAGGACCCGGACGTCTACGACCGTGTGTCGAAGTACGTGGAGGCTGTTGACCCGGAGCTGTCCCAACGGGTCCAGCTGCACGAGGGACCTCTGCGGATGTTCGATTCCTACCAGGTGACCGAGCAGCTCCGGAAGGCCCTCGAACGCAAGGTGTGGCTCCCATCGGGCGGATACATCGTGGTGGACCGGACCGAGGCCTTCACCGTCATCGACGTCAACAGCGGCAAGTACGTCGGCCGGTCCAACCTCGAGGACACGGTGGTGCGGATCAACCTCGAGGCCGCCGACGAGGTCGTCCGACAGCTGAGGCTGAGGGACATCGGCGGGATCATCGTGATCGACTTCATCGACATGCTGATGGCTCAGAACAGGGAGGCCATCCTGCGGGCGTTCCGGACGGCGCTGGAGCGCGACAAGACCAAGACGCAGGTGATCGGGATCTCTCCCCTCGGGCTGGTCGAGATGACCCGCAAGAACGTGTCAGAGGGACTGGTGGAAGCTTTGAGCACCCCCTGTCCCGCCTGTGAGGGGCGCGGCGTCGTCATCGAGGACATCGGCTGATACACTGGAAGGCCTTCGGGAACTGGAGCGGCTTTCGCATGTACGCGATCATTCGAGCAGGTGGAAAGCAGTACAAGGTGGCGTCCGGCGACGTCATCCAGGTCGATCGTGTGGCCGCCGATCCGGGTGGTGCGCTCACGTTCGCGCCGCTGATGCTTGTCGACGGCGACAACGTCAAGTCCACCCCTGGTGAGCTCGAGGGCCTGCAGGTGTCCGGAGAGGTCGTGGGGCACCTGCGGGGGCCTAAGATCCGCGTCTCGAACTACCACGCGAAGACGGGGTGGAAGAAGACCAAGGGCCACCGTCAGGAACTGTCGACGGTGCGGATAACGGGGATCGGCTGACATGGCACACAAAAAGGGCGGCGGCTCGTCCCGAAACGGCCGCGACTCCAACCCGAAGTTCCTGGGGGTCAAGGCCTACGGTGGCGAGACCGTCAAGGCGGGCAGCATCATCCTGCGGCAGAGAGGGACGAAGGTCCATCCCGGGATGCGCGTCGGAAGAGGTGGCGACGACACCCTCTACGCCAAGGCGCCGGGTCAGGTGAAGTTCTACACCTCCGGCGGACGAAGCTTCGTCTCCGTCGTACCCGCCGAAGTTCCCGCGCAGTAGCGGGCCGCGCGCAAGCGCCGGCCGCGGACGGTAGCCGATGGCCACGGGATTCGTAGACGAGGCACAGATACAGGTCCGCGCCGGCGACGGCGGAAACGGCTCGGCCTCCTTCCGGCGGGAGAAGTACCGTCCAAAGGGGGGTCCCGACGGAGGGGACGGGGGCCGCGGCGGTTCGGTGGTCCTGGTGGCCGACCCCGAACGGGGGACGCTTGCCGAATACCGGCTCCGGCGGATGTTCAGCGCGTCCCACGGCGTCAACGGCGGTGGGAACACCCGCAGCGGGGCCGACGCCTCGGACCTCGAGCTGATCGTGCCGGTGGGCACGCTGGTCCGCGACTCCGGGACCGGGGAGCTGCTCGCGGACCTCGCCAAGGCCGAGGCGCGGTATGAGTGCGCCAAGGGTGGCCGGGGAGGCCGCGGCAACGCGTCCCTGGCCAGTTCCGCCGAGCGGGCGCCGTCGTTCGCTGAAAGGGGAGAGCCGGGCGAGGAGCGCGGTCTGGACCTGGAGCTGCGCCTCGTGGCTGACGTGGGCCTGCTGGGTGCGCCCAACGCCGGGAAGTCCACCCTCCTGCGACAGGTGTCCGCGGCACGCCCCAAGGTGGCCGACTACCCGTTCACCACGCTCGAGCCCCATCTGGGAGTGGCGGATATCGAGGGCAGGCGCTTCGTGATGGCCGATTTGCCGGGACTCATCGAGGGAGCCGCGGAGGGGCGCGGTTTGGGGGCCCGGTTCCTGCGCCACACGCAGCGATGCGCGCTGCTTGCCGCGGTCGTCGACACAGCCGGCTCCGACCCCGTTGCCGACCTTGAGTCGGTGCTGACCGAGGTTCGCGCGCACGAGCACGCGCTGGCGGAGCGTGTCCGGGTGGTGGTGGCCAACAAGACCGACATGCCGCAGTCGGAAAGCGGCGTGGAGCGGGTTAAGACCTGGGCCCGGGACCACGGGATGGCCTGCGTGCCCGTTTCGGCTCTGGAGGGGCACGGGGTGAGCGACCTCGTGGACCTCCTGGTGGAGGAGGTCGAGAAGGCCAAGGCGGAGCGTCCGCCCGAGGAGACCTTCGCGGTCTACCGTCCGGTGCTCGCGGACCCGGTCACGGTCGAGCGCGAAGGCTCAGGCTTCCGGGTTCGCAGCGGCCGCGTGGAGCGGCTGGTCTCGATGGCACCGCTGGCAAACCCCAGAGCGGTTCGGCACCTCCAGAGGCGGCTCAACAGCCTGGGGGTCGAGAAGGCGCTGGGCGACGCCGGGGCGACGGAGGGCGACGACGTGTACATCGGCGAAGCCACCTTCGAGTACCACCCGGAGACGATGTGACCCGCGCCGCCGTCGCGGCCTCCCGCCGGGTGGTCGTGAAGGTGGGGACGTCGGCGCTGACGACGCCGTCCGGACGGCTTGACAGGCGCCGCATCGACCGGTTCGCGCAGGAGCTGTGCGACCAGGTGGACGGCGGGCGGCAGATGGTCTGCGTGTCGTCGGGAGCCATCGCGGCTGGACTTGGCCCCCTGGGACTTTCACGCCGGCCTACGGACATGGCCTCGCTGCAGGCCGCCGCGGCTGTGGGCCAGTCACACCTGATGCACGCCTACTCGACCGCGTTCGAGAACCGGGGGCGTGCGTGTGGACAGGTCCTTCTCACGCGGCAGGACGTGATGCACCGCCATGCCTACGTGAATGCCCTCAACACGTTCCGGAGACTGCTCGCGCTGGGATGCGTGCCCGTCGTGAACGAAAACGACACCATCGCGACCGACGAGATCCGGTTCGGAGAAAACGACCTTCTCGCGGCGCTGGTCGCCAACCTGGTGGGAGCCGATGCGCTCCTGCTGCTGTCCGACGTGGAAGGACTGCATGAGTCGGCGGACGGTCCGGTCGTGGGCGAAGTGGAGACCGTGGACGACACCGTGGAGCAGATGGCGACCGGCGGTGGGTCCGGGCTGTCGTCGGGGGGGATGAAGTCCAAGCTCGCCGCTGCGAAGATCGCCACGAGGTCCGGCATTCCCGTGGTCATCGGCCGTTTTCGGTCCGGTGCCGTCGGCAGGATTCTGTCCGGGGGGAGGGTCGGGACCCTGTTTCACCCGGTCGAGGGTCGCATGGCCAAGCGCAAGGCCTGGATAGCTTTCGCAACGGTTGCCCGCGGGAAGGTGATGGTCGACGAAGGGGCCAGGTCGGCGATCGCGGCGGGAAACCGGTCGCTGCTCGCGGCCGGAGTCCGCGGCGTGGAGGGGACCTTTTCGCCCGGCGACGCCGTGGACATCGTCGACGACGGTGGCGTCGCGTTCGCCCGCGGTCTCGTCGGCTTCTCATCCGACGAGCTGGCACGGGTGGCCGGCATGGATTCCCGGGCCGTGGGGGAGCTGGTCGGCCGAGGGCGCGAGGTCGTCCACCGAGACGAGCTGGTGGTGCTGTAGCCTTGACGGTCCCCCCCGCAGGATCCGCACCACGATACGACGACTCGACGAAAGGCCGTCCGTGACTGCGCGCTTCCCGTCGTCCGTCCCCGAGGTGGTCGAGCGGCTCGGCTCGGCGGGCTACATCGCCGACACGCCAGTCGCCACGACCGTGTTCCTCGCTCTACGGCTGGGAAAGCCGCTGCTCGTCGAAGGACCCGCGGGCGTGGGCAAGACCGAGCTGGCGAAGGCTACGGCCCGCTCCAGCGGACTGGAGCTTGTTCGCTTGCAGTGCTACGAGGGGCTGGACGAGGCGCGGGCCCTCTACGAGTGGAACTACCGCAAGCAGCTGTTGCGCATCCAGGCGGATGAGGCACGGGAACACTCCTGGTCCGAACTGGAGGACTCCATCTTTGACGAGGCGTTTCTGCTCGAGCGTCCCCTGCTGAAGGCGATTCGGTCGGTGGAACCGGTGGTCCTGCTCGTGGACGAGGTCGATCGCACCGAGTTTGAGTTCGAGGCGTTTTTGCTGGAGCTTCTGTCCGACTTCCAGGTGACACTGCCCGAGCTGGGGACTCTGGTTGCGCGGCACATCCCGGTGGTGTTCCTCACGTCCAACGCGACACGGGAGTTGTCGGAGGCGCTCAAGCGACGTTGCCTGTACCTGTACATGGACTATCCGGAGCAGGACCGCGAAAAGCAGATCATCCTGTCCCGCGTGCCCGAGCTGCCCGAGGCGCTGGCGGACCAGATGGTGCGGATCCTGCACTCGATCCGACAGCTGGAGCTTCGCAAGAGTCCGAGCATCTCCGAGTCGCTGGATTGGGCGCGCACCATCCTGGAGCTCGGTATCGGGACGCTGGACGAGACCGCCACACGCGAAACCCTGGCCGTGATCCTGAAGCACAGGCAGGACCTGGACAGGGTGACGCGCGAGCTGAAGCTGTCCGCGCAGTCGCCGCCGCGATGAGCCTCCTGGACCGGCTGCAGTCCTTCTCGGCTGCGCTGCGCGACGCGGGCGTGCCGGTCTCCAACCACGAGATGCTGGTGGCCACCCAGGCCCTGTCCCACCTCGACCTTGCCGACAGAAACGTCTTCAGGGCCGGCCTGGCGGCTTCGATGTGCAGGGCGCCGGGCCACCTGGAGACGTTCGCGCGGTTGTTCGACCTTTTCTTTGCGCCGCATGTGACGGAACGGCGGGAGGTGCCGGAGGCCCTCGAGGAGTTGTCTGAAGACCAATTGCTCGAGGCACTTGACCAGGCAGTGGCTGGGGGGCCGGATGGGGACATCCGCCGGATCTCGCAGGCGATCCTTGACCGCTTGTCGGCCGACGCGTCCGGAGGCTTTCTGCTCTACAGGGCGCTGCGGTTCGCCGACCCGGACCGGATGCTGCGGCGTCTGGCGGGGGACGAGGGCGACGACCTCGACTCGGCCCTGGAGCGGATGCGCGTGTCAGCGCGTCTGCAGAGGCTGAGAAGGATCCTGGAGCAGGAGGTCCGCCGCAGGATGGTTGCCGACTCCGGGCCGGAGGACGTGGCGCAACGCATCCTGAGGGCCCCCTTGGAGGAGCGGGACTTCACCACCATCACCTCAGACGAAGTCGCGGACGCTCGTCGCGCTGTGATCGCCTTGGCGCGGCGGCTGTCGACCCGGCTGGCAAAGCTGCGCAAGCAGGGCGCGAGGGGGCGTCTGGACATGCGCCGGACTCTGCGCGCCTCCTTGAGCTCAGGAGGGACGCTGGCCGACCCGAAGTTCAAGGTGAGATCGCCGTCCCGGCCGGACCTGGTCCTGCTCTGCGACGTCTCAGGCTCCGTCGCCGCGTTCACGCGGTTCACCCTCCTGCTGGTCGCGGCGCTGCAGGTGCAGTTCCCACGGATCCGGTCATTTCTGTTCGTGGACACCGTCGACGAGGTCACCGACGTGTTGAAGGCCCAGGATCCGTCCGAGGCCATCCCCAGGGCCCTCCAGATTGCCGACGTCGTGTGGCTGGACGGCCATTCGGACTATGGACACTCCCTGAAGGTGTTTCACGACCGTTACCTCGATGCAGTCGGTGAGCGGACGCACGTCGTGATCCTCGGGGATGCACGCTCGAACTATCGAAAGCCGGAGGAGTGGGTCGTAAAGGAGCTGCGGCGGCGCGCCAAGCGCGTCTGGTGGCTGAATCCCGAAGCGCAGCGGCACTGGGACACTGGCGATTCCGTGGTCTCCGCCTACGCACCCCACTGCGAGGCTGTCCACGAGTGCCGGAACCTGAGACAGCTCGGCCGGTTCGTGGAGAAGCTCGCGTGACCTGCCGCGACAGCTGTTGCGGCCCGCGGCGCGGCTTAGAGTGGAGGCGATGACCGTCCGGCTCGGGATCATGGGCGGCACGTTCGATCCCATCCACCATGGGCACCTTGTCTGCGCCGAAGAGGCCCTGCACGCGCTTCAACTGGACAGCGTGCTGTTCGTGCCCGCCGGGGCCCCGTGGCAGAAAGAGGGCCGCGTCATGTCCAGTGCTGAGGACAGGTACGTGATGGTGTGCCTGGCAGCCGGTGGAGACGCCAGGTTCGCGGTGTCGAGACAGGAGATGGACCGGGCCGGTCCTACCTACACCGTCGACACGCTGCGGGCCTTGAGGCACGAGCACCATGAGCCCGCTGAACTGTTCTTTCTGGCAGGGTCGGACGCCGTGGCGCAGATCTCGACTTGGAGGCAGCCGGACGAAGTGATGGACCTTGCGACGGTTGTCGCGGCCGCGAGGCCGGGCCACGAGCTCCCATTGACTCTCGCCAACGATCCCCGAATCCGGGTCCTGCCGATCCCGCAGCTGGCCATCTCGTCCAGCGACATCCGGTCGCGCGTCGCCTCCGGGCTCCCGTGGCGCTACATGGTTCCCAAGCCGGTCGCCGACTACGTAAGCTCCCGCGGGCTGTACGCGGGGCACTCCTGATGTCCAAGGGGTGGTCGGGTGGGCGATGGCCGGGCGACGGCGGCGAGTCGCCGCAGGAGGACCGGCCGTCGGAGGAGTCGCTTCCGGGACCTGCAGAGCCACAACCAGTGGACACGCGAGACGAGGCCGGGGAACTCCCGGCCCCCGGAACCGCGACGGACGCTTCTGAAGGCGGCGCCGAGCCGCCGCGGGCCGGGCTCGCACCCGCGGGTGGGGAGCCTGAGCCGGCGCCCCCACGGAGAGGGCGACGCAAAGCCGTCCGGCTGAAGCGCCCGCCGCGGATGATTCCGCTGCCGCTGGTCTCAAGGCTCGTGCCCCGGCGGCTGGTGCTGGCGGCGGCCATCGGGCTGATGGTTCTGACTGTGGTGGCGTCCTACCTGGTCCTGGACTTCGATCCGGTGCGCCCGCCGGCACGGAGCCCCGCACCCGGGGCGGTGAACACCCAGCTGGTGCTGCTGTCGGTCGGAGCCGACACTCCCGGGAAGCCTGCAATGGCGCTGCTGTACCGCGGTCCGGCGGAGTCCACGCTCGTCCTGATCCCGGCCACGACTGTGGTGGAGGTCCCGGGCCTGGGCCCCCGGTACGTCTCGGCGGCGACGTCCGAAGGGGGCCCCCGGGCCCTGGAAACTTCGGTGGCGGTGGTTCTCGGCACCCGCGTCCCGTCGCTGCTCCAGGCAGGGGCGGCGCAGACCTCGGGGCTGGTGGACGTGCTCGGGGGGGTCGTCGTGGACGTCCCCGAGACAGTGGAGATCGAGGACGCGGGCACGCTGCGGCCGGTGTTCACCCGCGGGGTGGCGCGCATGTCCGGGGCGTCGTTCCTGGAGTTCATGTCCGTCGCTGTGCCGGGGCAGTCCGAACCCGACCGGCTGGCGCGCCAGGCGGTGGGCTGGAGGGCCCTGTTCTCATCGCTGCGCGCACGGGGGGCCGAGCTTCGCGGGAGTCTCGAGCCCTGGGAGGGAAATCTCGACGGTGCCGCGGCTGCCGACATCCTCTCCTCGGCCGCCGCCAAGCCCCTGCAGGTGCTCACGCTGCCGGTGAACCGCCTGGCGAGTCCCGGCGAGGAGAGCTACTCCGTGAACGCGCGGGAGCTGGACGTCATACATCGGGAGCTCGACGCCGTCCGGACCGTCCGACACGTCGAGGGGCGCAGGGTCCGGCTGCTGGTCGGTGCCGACGGAGCGGTCGGGCCAGCCGTGGCGGCGAAGCTGGTCGAGGCCGGTTTCGTGGTGAAGATCACGGGGACGGCAAGCCGTCGTTACGACGCATCGCGGGTGGTCGTGCCGTTGCCCCGGCGGGGAGAGCTCAACGAGGCGGCGCAGGAGATCCTCGGGCTCATCGGCATGGGGACTGTGGCCGTCACCAGGCTCGACCAATCCGCGTACGATGTGACGGTGGTCATCGGAAGAGACTGGGCTGCCGCCAACGGGTTCACGCAATCTGCGGCACCGCCTCCTCCCCCCGCCGCACGTCCATGAAGGGAGCTGAGGGCACCGTTTGACGCCGCTGGAGCTGGTACGGGTGGCGGCCGAAGCCGCCTCCGACAAAAAGGCTCAGGCAATCGTCGCCCTGGACGTCCGTGAGCTTCTGGCCATCACCGACTACTTTCTGATCTGCTCCGGCACGTCCGAGCGCCAGGTGCGCACCATCTCCGACGAGATAACCAAGCAGCTTCGCGAGTCGGGGGCCCGGATCATCAGGCGGGAGGGCGAGCGGGAGGCACAGTGGATCCTGCTCGACTATGAGGACTTCGTAATCCACGTCTTCGGAGCCGAGCAACGCGAGTACTACGACCTCGAGCGTCTCTGGAAGGACGCCCCCAGAGTTGCCGTCCTCAGTGGGGAGAAAGCGACCGGCTGACCCCTCAGCCGCACCGGATCACGCTGTGAGTCCGGCGCGCCACGACCGTGGGCTTGTTGGACCGCTGGGATACCTTCTCGATGAAGGCGCGCTCGAGTGAGCCGTGAACGACCATGAGCAGCACTCCGTCGCGCGATCGCCGTACGAGTGCGTCCAGCAGCTCTTGCGCGTCCTCCCGGCCCGCGTGAGTGGGGAAGTTGCAGACGGTCAGGGGAGTGGGCCCAAGGCTCCCGGGATCGGCCGAGAAGACCAGCGAGGTGCCGGCGCCGTGGGCGGCGACGTTGGTCTCCGCCAGGGCAAGCGACGGAGAGTCGATGTCGGAGGCGACGACCCGCTCGGCCAGACCGTTGGCCAGCAGTCCCACAGCGAGGGGGCCGTACCCCGTGCCGATGTCGGCCACGACGCTCTGAGGGCCCAGTTCGGATGCGGCCTCGAACAACAACCGGGTCCCGTCGTCGATGCGGTCGCCGGAGAACGCGCCCCAGTCCGCGGCAAAGGTGAGCTCGGCTCCCCCGAGGCGGTCGCGGAAAGATCTGGGAATGGGCTCGGGCCCCGGCGGGGGAGCGGGGCCCTTGAATCGACGCAGCGGCCCGTCACGCGTCTCCAGCAGCGTCCAGCCCCTTTCCGTGAGCAGCCGCCGCACTCCGGTCGCGCCTCCCCGCCGGTCCGCCGCCCACTCGACCTCCGAACTCTCAGGCACGGCGAGCTTTGAGCAGACGAGCCACTCCACGGCGGCGGCGAAGGAGTACCCGCGCCACCGCGGTGGCGCCACGTGGACCTGCGGCGCGGGCTCGGCAGCGCCGGCCACGGCATCGTGAAAGGGAACCGAGAGCAGGCCGCGCCGTACGGCCTCGAGGTGCTCCGCCAGGGTCAGGGACACCACCGCGTCATCCGGCCGCCAGACCGATGCATCGCCAAGCACCCACCTGGCAGGCCTCTTCGTCATATCGCCCCGGCACACGCCTGCGAAGCAGCTATCTGCGCGGTGTAGTCGACCGGCTCCAGGTCGGACAGCACCCCGGAGTACTGCTGGGCCACCACGTCGATGGCGCCGTGGCCGCGGTCAAAGGGTCCGCCCGCCAGGACCCAGGTCCCGTATCCGATGTGGGAGCCCTTGGGGGTCGTCAGCTGCGACGAAACGAAGGTGTACGAACCACGCTTGACCGCCGCGAAACCTCGCAGCGTGACGTCGCGCTGTACGTCCATGGTCTCGTGCCACCCGGACAGCGCAGCGAAGTCCACTGGCCTGCACCGGTACACCCACCACCCGGACGGGATGAGCAGCCGCTGCTGGAAGGCGAGGAGGACTGCGACCGCGGACAGGCCTACCGCCAGCCGCTTGGCCCGTCGCCTGCGGCGCCGGCTTCGGGGGACGACGATCACGCCTCCATCATCCCCCGGCTGGCAGCAGCGGGGACGGTGTGGAGCCGAGGGGATTCGAACCCCTGACCTCCTGGATGCCATCCAGGCGCTCTACCAACTGAGCTACGGCCCCGGGTGCGCAGGACGGTGAGTAGTCTACACGGCACCCCCGGCGGCCTCGTTGACTGGCATCGGCAGACCTGCCTACAGTCTCGCGTGCTTCGCCCTTCTGCCTCCGCCCGCCGGGTTGCAGCCGCGACGGCGGTCGTGGGGCTTGTGCTCACACCCCCGGCGGCGGCACAGCCTCAGCCCGGAGGCGGCACGCGCATCGGCGAGCTCAAGGAGCAGGAGCGACAGGCCCGGTCCGGACTGGCGGAGGCGCGGCGCCAGCTCGACGCAGCGGTCTCCGAGTACGAGGCGGCTCAATCGCGGATGGCGGAGGCCGCGCGACGGCTGCGGCTGGCGCGGGAGCGCTCGGATGCCCAGTGGTCGGCGCTCGCTGATGCGAAGACCCGGCTCGAGCTACGGGCGGTGTCGCTGCACCGGGAAGGGCGCCTGAAGCTGCTCGACGCCCTGCTGCAGTCGCAGACCCTGTCTTCTTTCGTCCGGCGCGCAACCTACATGGCGCATGTCGCCGGACGTGACGCCGAGGTGGTCCGGCGCGTGGAGGTCCGGCACGCCGACGCGGAAGCTGCGCGGGCCGCCGTCCGGGTGGAGGCGGAGGCTCTGCACGCCGACCTTCGCGCGATGAGCGGCCGGGAGGCCGAGATAGATCGACGGATGCAGGACCTGTCCGGGCGTCTGGAGCGGGTGAAGTCCGACATCCTGGCGGAACAGTCGAAGTTCCGGTTCCCGGTCAAGCCTCCCTACTCGTTCACGGACACCTTCGGTGCGCCGAGGATGACCGGTACCGAGTACGAGCACCTTCACGAGGGCCAGGACATCTTCGCCCCGATGGGGGCTCCGGTGGTCGCGGTGGTCGCCGGTGTTGTCGAGAACGCCGGGGAGGCGGTGCTCGGCGGGACGAAGCTCTGGCTACGCGGGGATGATGGCTTCAGGTATTACTACGCGCACCTGTCCGCGTACGCGCCCGCCGGCAGCAACGGTGCGCGCGTGGACGCCGGCACCGAGATCGGCTACGTCGGTGACACCGGCAACGCGAAAGGCACCCCGCCCCACCTGCACTTCGAGATTCACTCGGCCTCCGGGGCCATCAACCCCTACGCGACGCTGCGGGCTGCCGAGTCGGCCTGGGGCCGATGAGCGACGGACTGCGGGTGTTGTGCGTCGCCGCGCACCCGGACGACATCGAGTTCTCCTGCGCTGGTGCGGTGGCCAGGTGGGTAGACGAGGGGGCCGACGCGGCCTACGTGATCGTCACGGACGGGTCCACCGGGACGGAGGACCCGGAGATGGCCGGCGCGAAACTTGCGGCAATCAGGCGCGAAGAGACGATGGCGGCCGCCAAGGTGGCCGGTGTCGAAGTCGTTGAGTTCCTGGGCTACCGCGACGGCTACCTGGAGCCAACCCTGGAACTCCGACGTGACATCGCCCGCGCGTTCCGCAAGTACAGGCCCCACAGGTTCGTGGTCCCGGACCCCGCACCGTTGCCCGGAGGCTGGTTCGTCAACCACCCGGACCACCGCGCGGTGGGCCATGCGTGCCTGGACGTGACGATCACCGCCGGGACCACGCCGGGACACTTTCCCGAGCTGCTGGACGAGGGACTGGCGCCGTGGCGGGGCCTGCGCGAGATCTACATCGCCGGACCAGCGGGCGGCGAGACGGTCGTGGACATCACCTCGACCGTGGACAGAAAGGTCGCGGCGCTTCTGTGCCATGCGTCGCAGGTGGGCGGGTGGGACGTGGCGACGGCCGTCAGGTCGTGGACCGCCGACTACGGCCGGCCACACGGGTTCGCTCACGCCGAGGCCTTCCACGTCCTGACTCCGTTGCGTCCGGACACCGGCGAGACGGAAGCAGCCGCTCAGTCGTAGACGTGCCCGGCCGCCGGGTAAGCCCCTTCGGCTACCTCTTTGGCGAAAGCCTGGACCGCGGTGGCGATGTCGGCCCCCATGTCGGCGTAGCGCTTGACGAAGCGGGGGGCGGGTCCCGCCGTCAGGCCGAGGAGGTCGTGCAGGACCAGCACCTGCGCACTGGTTCCGGGACCCGCGCCGATGCCGATCGTGGGCACGTCCAGCGCCTCTGTGATTCGGGCGCCGAGCGCCGCGGGGACGCACTCCAGCACGACGGCGAAGGCACCCGCCTCCTGAAGGTCCACGGCCGCGCGCAGCACGGTCTCGGCCTGGTCGCCCCGTCCCTGAACGCGGTAGCCCCCAAAGGCGTGCACGTGCTGCGGCGTCAGCCCCAGGTGCCCCATGACGGGGATCCCCTGGCGGGTCAGCGCCGAGACCAGGGCGGGCCGGTGCCCCTCGAGCTTCACCGAGTGCATCCCCGCCTGAAGAAACGCAACGGCGTTGGTAATAGCGTCGGATTCCGAAGCGTGGTAGGTCCCAAAGGGCAGGTCGCCGACCAAAAGGGCGTTCTTGGCGCCTCTGGCGACTGCTCGCGCGTGGTGGAGCATCTCGTCCAGCGTGACCGGCAGGGTGGTCGGGTATCCGAGGACGACCTGGGCAAGGGAGTCACCCACCAGCAGGACGGGGATCCCCGCGTCGTCGAGAATGCGGGCGGTCCCGGCGTCGTAGGCAGTGACCATCGCAAAACGCTCGTCGCGCGCGCGCCATTCGCGAAGGTCGTGAATCGTTACCGGCATCGGCGTGCCTCCTTCCTCGGGGCCGCTGCGGGTCCCCTGGACGTCAAGATCATCCCACGCTTGCCGGACACAGCGGTGAAGGTGGCAGGATAGCCGCGGGACGGGAGGGACTTCGGGTGGACGTGGACGGCAGGGCATTTCTCGAGGACATGGTCCGCAAGCGCGGATACGTCCAGGACTTCCACAGGACGCTGGCGGAGCACGACCTGGAGTTCCTGAAGGCCTACGAAGGCCTGCTGGACGTGTCCTACCTCAAGCAGCGCAGGCTGTCCCGGCTGACCAAGGAGCTCATCTACATCGCCTCGCTCGCCGTCATCGGGGCGACGCGCGACCACCTTCGCGTCCACATGCGCGTGGCGGCGCAGGAGGGCGCCACCTCGGACGACATACTCGAGGTCCTGGAGCTGGTCCTGCCAACTTCCGGGGTCGCGAGGTTTGTGGAGGCCGTGGCGGTATGGCGCGAGGTGTTTGAGTCTTGACGCCGAGGCGGATCGTGGTGGTCGGTTCGTTCTCCACCGGCAAGACCACGCTGGCCGAGGCGGCCGCGGCCAAGCTCGGCCTGAAGCTCCTTCCGGAGGTGGCCCGGGAGGTCGTGGCGCTGGGGTTCAAGCTCGACAAGGACGCGACGGTGGAGTGCGAGACCCTGATCTTTCTGCGCCAGTACTACAACGAGCTCAGTCACCATGAGTTCATCGGAGACCGGTCCCTGATCGACTCCCTGGCCTATGCCGGCTGGGTCCTGGACAACCAGGAGCGACGCAAGGAGTTCGCGATGTGGGATGCATGCCTGGACATCGCCGCGCACGGGATGCGTTCGGCCTACTCGCATGTGTTCTATCTGCCCATTGAGTTTGGGATCGTGCCGGACGGGCTTCGCCCCGACGACCCGGAGTTTCAGCGGGACATCGACCTTCGGATCCTCGAGTTGCTGCGCCACCACGAAATCCGCCACCAGACGCTGACCGGGACCGTCCAGGAGCGTCTGGACGCTCTGGTCCAGGCCGTGTCATGACGGGCTTGGACTCCTCGACCGAGTCGTACCTGGAGGCCGTGTTCGAGCTGGCCGAGATCGGTGAGCGCGTCACGGCCGCCCGCCTCGCCCGGTGGTTCCAGGTGGCGGCCCCGGCCTCCGCCGAGGTGGTGGCACGGATCGAGCATGCGCAGCTGGTAGCTGTGGAGCCCGACGGCACGGTCGTGCTGTCCGAACGGGGGCGCGCCGTAGCTGAGCAGATGGCCGGCCGGCACCGCATCATCGAGCGCTACCTGGTCGACGTCCTGGGGGTCCCATGGCACCTCGCGGACGAGGAGACGCGGAAGATGGAGCCGGGCGTCTCCGACGTTGTCGTCGATCGGATGCGCGAGTCCATCGGCGACACCAACCGCTGCCCGCACGGCAATCCGATCCCGGGACTTGCTCCGGTGCCGCCGGTGGACCTGACTCCCCTGGACGAGTGCGGGCCCGGGTCCGTAGTGCTGATCGACCGCATCCGGGAAGACCTCGAGCTGGACCTGGACATGCTCCGGTACCTCGAGGACCACGACCTGCTGCCCGGACGCCGCCTCACGGTTTCCGAGCGGGACCCCCACGGCGCGGTGACGGTGACCGGCGAAGGCTCCCCGGTCTCGGTGGGACCGGCCATCGCCTCACACGTTCTGTGCGTGAGCGCCTAGTACGAGCGCAGAACGCGCCTGAGGATCGAGCTCAGGTCGACCAGATCCCGGACCCTGACCCACTCCCGGTCTGAGTGTGCTGAGTCCAGATCTCCCGCTCCAAACACCACGCAGGGGATGCCGTGTCGCAGCAGAAGGTGTGTCGCGTCGGTCCAGGAGGGCATTCCCGTCAGCCGGAATCCTCTCCCCATGGCCTCCCGCAGCCGGGACACCACAGGAAGGTCCTGCGGGACCTGTATCGGCTCACAGACGTCGATGACGCGGTAAGAGCCTTTCCCGGACTCCCCGAGCTCCGTTGACAGGACGGCCTCCAGCTCCCCTCTCGCCTCGGCGGCGTCGACCTGGGGGAGAAGGGTCAGCGACACCTGGGCCGCAGCGGTCGCGGGAGTCCTCCACAGGTGCTCTCCCGCCTGCAGAACTCCGAGGTGCACACGCGGCGGAGGCACGAGAGGATTCGTGTGCCGCAGAAAGGAGCATTCCGCCCGCAGCAGCTCGAGGATCCGCAGAAGCTCGTCGGCTGCGGAGACACCTCCGACCGCCATGTGACGTGGCTCGCGGTCGATTCGTATCTCCAGGTCGATGCAACCCGACTGCGCGACGGAGACCCCCAGGCCCGTCGGCTCCAGGACGATCCCCCCCTCGGCCGGGCGCAGCGACTCCGGCAGGTCCAGGCGCTGGGAGCCCAGACCCCCGGACTCCTCGTCGCAGCAGACGACCACCGTTGCGGCCGTATCCGGCTCGGACGCAAGCGCGTCCAGAAGCGACGCCAGCTGCCCCTTGGTGTCGACCACCCCGCGGCCGACCAGCAGTCCGTCCTCCTGTCGGCATTTCCATGGGTCTGGGTGGCCATGGGGAGGGTGGACGTCGGCGTGGGAGCAGAACCACGGCCCCCCGGACCCGCGGCTGGCGATCAGGTTCGGCCTGCCCGGCTCGATCTCCTGGAGGCGGACCTCGAAGCCGGTTTCCTCGAGCAGCGAGGCGAGCAGCAGCTGGACCTCCTGCTCGGACTCGTGCGAAGGAAGCGCGACCAGCCGGGAGGTGAGGGCGACTATGCGCGCGGCGTCCGGTGCCGCCCCGGTCAGAGCGAGGCGCGGTGCTTGGGCAGCGACGTCGGCTCGATGCCCTCGAGCTCGAGGAGGTCGTACTTGATGCACAAGCCGCCGCCGAACCCGGTCAGGCTCCCGGTCGATCCGATGACCCTGTGGCAGGGGACGATGACGGCGACCGGATTGCGGTGCAGCGCGCCGCCCACCGCCCTAGCCGCCTTCGGACGCCCCACCGCGCGTGCGATCTCCCCGTAGCTGCGAAGTTCGCCGAACGGGATGCGGCTGGTGGCGACCAGGACGTCGTAGGCGAAGCCGTGGACGGGGCCGAGGTCCACGGTGAGGTCGAAGACCTTACGCCTGCCTTCGAAAAACTCGTCGAGCTGCTCGCGGATCGGGTCGAGGAGCTGCGCGTCGCGTGGTGCCGCTGCCTCGACTTCGAGAGCGTCAAAGTCCAGGCGGCAGATGCCGCGCTGCGAGACCGCTACGCGCAGCGGACCCACAGGGGAGTCGACCACGTCCGAGGCGACGGCCACCGCCGGACCGGGAGGGGCCAGCCGGCAGACGGCGACAGTGGTCTCTGCCGGCGCAGGGGCTGGAGCTTCGGGCAGGATGTCGGCGCGCGGGGTGGACGGCCTGCGGTGGTCGGTCATCAGGGTCTCCTCGTGTCGGCGGGCATGCTGCTGCCGGAAGCGCATATGTCCATACTCGACGCATCATGGCACCCGGCACGGACACGGCGATGGGACGTCCGCGGGTGGGAGTTTCCAGCTGCCTGCTTGGGGACCGGGTCCGTTACGACGCGGGGCACAAGCGCCTGGACGTGGTCGCCGGTGTGATCGGGGACCACGTGGAGTGGGTGCGCGTGTGTCCGGAGCTCGAGGTGGGGATGGGGGTGCCTCGCGAGCCCGTTCGGCTGCTGCGGGGGCCTGGAGGTCCGCGCATGACGGGCGTGGAGTCCGGCCGTGACTGGACCAGCGAGATGCGGGCTTGGGCTTCGCGGCGCCTGGCCTCGCTCGGGACTCTGGACGGTTTCGTCCTGAAGGCACGCTCACCGTCGTGCGGCCCCCGGGACGTTCCGGTCGCCGGTTCCCCCGCCCCCGGCGGGGGCCTCTGGGCGAGACACCTCGCGTCGGCGCTGCCGGGCCTGGCCCTCGCCGACGAGGACCACCTGCAGGACCCCGAAGCCCGTCACCACTTCCTGGAGCGGGTGTTCGGGGCACGGCGGTGGCACGCGTTCCTGTCAGCGGAGCGGCGGGACGGCGACCTGGCAAGGTTCCACGACCACCACCACCTGCAGATCCAGGCCCGGGGCCCTGAGAGGGCCGCCGATCTACGCGCGCTCGCGGCCTCCGCCGGTTCGCGGGCATCGCTCGACGACCTGGCCGGATACGGAGAGGTATTCACGTCGGCGCTGGCCGACAGGTGCCTGCCGGACAGCGCTGCCGACGCGCTGCGCCCGCTGGCTCCGCACTCGCGGCCGCAGCTCCTGGAGGCGGTGTCCGCGTACGAGGCCGGGGACGTCGGCCTGGACCGCGTCATCCTGCTCGTGGTCGGGGCCCGGGGGGACGCCGGGTCGCTGCCCAGCGTCCTGCACCCGTATCCACTTGATCTCCTGGACCGCCTGGCCGGGGCCGGCGGTTAGGCCCCGGCGCGGCAACGGTAGAATCGCCCATGCGCAGGCCCTACGACTTCGCGTCCATCGAGAAGAAATGGCTCGAGTCCT
>DATLNZ010000172.1 GCA_035536535.1 Actinomycetota bacterium
CTCGTCCCCGACGCGGTATGCCGCCGCCACAACGCGATCCCGATCGGCTACGACGGGCCGCGCCTGGTCGTCGCCATGGCGGACCCGGCGAACGTCTTTGCGATCGACGACATCCGCTCCATCACCGGTCGCGAGGTCAAGCCGGTCGTCGCCACTCGCGCCGACGTGCTGGCGGCGATCAACCGCCTACGGCGCATGGACGCCGAGATGGAGGACCTCACCTCCACGATCGACGTGAGCGATGACGACCAGCCTGACGATCTGTCAAAGATCGGCGAATCGACCGATGACGCGCCCATCGTCAAGTTCGTCAACCTGCTGATCACCCAGGCGATCCAGGACCGCGCGTCGGACATCCACATCGAACCGACCGAGAAGGACCTGCGGGTCCGCTTCCGCATCGACGGCGTGTTGCACGAGGTCATGCGCTCGCCCAAGAACATCCAGTCCGGCGTCATCTCGCGCCTGAAGATCATGGCGGAGATCAACATTGCGGAGCGACGCATCCCGCAGGACGGCCGCATGTCGATCGCGGCGCATGGCAAGAAGATCGACCTGCGCGTGGCGACTCTCCCCACCGTGTGGGGAGAGAAGGTCGTCATGCGAATCCTGGACAACTCCACGGCGCTGCTGAAGCTGACCGACCTGGGCTTCCTCCCGGAGAACTTCATGCGCTACGAGGAGAGCTACACCAAGCCCTACGGGATGATCCTCGTCACCGGCCCCACCGGGTCCGGGAAGTCGACGACCCTCTACTCCACGCTGAACATCGTCAGCACTCCGGACAAGAATGTCATCACGGTCGAGGATCCTGTCGAGTACCGGCTGCCCGGCATCAACCAGGTCCAGACCAACGTCAAGGCTGGCCTCACCTTCGCCGCCGCACTCCGGTCGATCCTGCGTTCGGACCCCGACGTCGTGCTCATCGGTGAGATCCGTGACCACGAGACGGCGCAGATCGCGATCGAAGCGGCCCTCACCGGCCACCTCGTCCTCTCCACGCTGCACACCAACGACGCGCCGTCCGCGATCACCCGCCTGATCGAGATGGGGATCGAGCCGTTCTTGGTGGGTTCTGCCATCGACTGCGTGCTAGCCCAGCGGCTGGCGCGCCGGCTCTGCCCGAAGTGCAAGGACCCGTACACGCCCACCGAGGACGCACTCGTCGCGGCCCGCTTCCCGTGGAAGCCCGGGGACGAGATCCCGACGCTTTACCGGCCGGCCGGGTGCACCGCGTGCAGCAAGACGGGCTACAAAGGCCGGATGGCGCTGCACGAGGTGATGCCGGTCAGCGAAGAGATCGAGCGGATGGCCGTGGAGCGCCGGTCCTCCGAGGACATCAACCGGGTCGCCCAAGACCTGGGGATGTTGACTCTTCGCAACGACGGCATGGCGAAGGTGCTCAAGGGCCAGACCTCGCTGGAGGAGATCTTCCGGGTGGTCGTGTGACCTCAAGCGCCACAGATCGCCTGCCGAAGCACGAACAGACTGCCCATAGAGAGGGGCCCCTGTGACGACGTCCGGATCCGGCATCGAGGACTACTTCGGTCCCGGCGGCCAGCGGCAGGGCTCGACGGGCACCGCCACGTCGACGCCAGAGCCCCGCCCCGAGGTCGACGCCGCGGCCGGAGCCGCCCAGCGCTCGGCGTACGGCGCCGCCCCCGCCGCGACGCAGACGGCCCCGCCGCCCCCACTGCCGAAACCGGCGACTCCGGGTTACGAGGCGACGCCGGACAGCTCGGCCGCCCCCGTGTCGGCTCCCGAGGCGGACGAAGGCGCCTACACCCGCGCCGCCATCGAAGAGGATAGTCGCCAGGAGGGCCTGTTCCTCAACGACCTGCTCATTCAGGTGCTCGAGCGCAAGGGCTCGGACCTGCACCTCACCGCCGGAGCCCACCCGATTATCCGCGTCAACGGCCACCTGCTGCCGCTGGACGAGTACCCGAAGATGTCCCCCCCGCTGATCCAGAAGATGATGTACGCGATCGTCACGCAGCGGCAGCGGGAGCGCTTCGAGGAGGAGCTCGAGCTCGACTTCGCCTACGCCGTACCGGGCAAGGCGCGGTTCCGCGTGAACCTCTACAAGCAGCGCGAGGCG
>DATLNZ010000173.1 GCA_035536535.1 Actinomycetota bacterium
CCGCGACGGAGATCGGCATCCACTCCGGCTGGGCCTCCCACAGCTTGGTGGACCCCTCAACGTCGGCCAGCAGCAGGGTCACGGTCCCCACGGGCAGGACGAGCTTTCCTTGCATCTCTGATTGCACTGTCCCCGGCCCCCACGTTGTGTGCGCAACATCTTCGCGTGGAGAGGGCGCAACGACAAGACGCTCAGGACCGGGACACCAGCTCCGCCCAAACGTGACGGTGATCCGATCCGTGCGTGCTCCGCGTCTGGAACCGGCGCGTGGTGAAGTGGCGGCTGTGGAACACGTAGTCGATGCGCACGACCGGCACCGGTGCCATCCAGGTGAACCCGAACCCCCACCCGGCGTCGCGGTGCGAGTCACCGAGGCTGCGGCGCATGCCCCTGTAGAAGCGGTGGCGGTCCGAGAAGTTGAAGTCCCCCAGCATCACCGTCGGCCCCCGCGCCTGCGCGGCCTTGCGGCGCAGGATCGCCATCGTCTGTTCCTGATGCTCCGTCCGCAGGCCCGTCAACGAAGCTCCGGGAGGGAACGTGTGGACGTTGACGACGCGCGTTCGCCGCGCGTCGTGCAGCGTGACCTCCTGGCAGAAGCACGTCCCAAAGTCGCGCTGCGGGGGCCGGGGCTCGTCAAACGGGATGCGGCTGAGGAGGCCGAACCCGAACGCGCCGTCGTCCGGGTGCAGCGACTGGTGCGGGTACAGCTTGCTCAGACGCTCCGGGATCGCCCGCGCGGACACGTGGCTCAGCTCCTGGATCGCGACCACGTCGGCCTGCGCGGATCGCAACAGCCGCAGGACGCCGGTGGTGTCGGGGTTGCCGAAGTACTGGTTGATGGCCAGCACCCGCAGCGGCGAGACACGCGGGGGCGTGCGCTGTGGGAAGAACAAGGGGCCGTACTCCGCCGAGAAGACCAGCAGGGGCAGTGCGGCCGCGACCGCCGCCCGTGGGAGCCTTCGCACCACAGCCGCCACCACCAGCACGGGCAGCGGCAGGAACAGCAGCCATCCGAAAAGGTCCGCAAGCCCAAAGGGCGCCAGGGAACCCAGCGGCGTGAACCGCAGGCCGTTCCACACGACGACCAGCGCCGCATACGCGGCGGTCGAAGGGATGTTTCGCAGGCGGGACAGAGGGCCCATGCTACGGTCCCCCGGGCTCATATTGACAGGTATCGATTCATCGATTAGTTTCGATACATGGCAGGCACATCCGGTTGCTGCGCGATCGTCGACCCCGCGATGGGCGAGGCCGAGGCGGCCTCCGTTGCCACACAGTTCAAGGCGCTCTCCGATGCGACACGGGTGAGGATGCTCAACCTGCTCGCGCGGAACCCGGAGCTGTGCGTGTGCGAGTTGCAGGCCCACTTCGAACTCGCCCAGCCCACGATCTCGCACCATTTGGGCATCCTTCGCCGCGCGGGACTGGTCACGTCCGAGGAGCGCGGCCGCTGGGCCTTTTACCGAGCCGACCCGGACGCAATCCGCGTCCTGGCACAAGTCCTGGAGGTGGACAGATGAAAGAGGCAGTCCGCGACCGCTACGCCACACACGCCCGGCAGATGCCGGACTCCCCCGACGGCACCCCGCCCACGCTCGGACTCGGCGACCCCGTCTCCCTTGCGAACCTGCGACCGGGAGAAACGGTCCTGGACCTGGGATCCGGCCCCGGCCGCGACCTTCTGGCCGCCGCGCAGGTTGTGGGTCCGCACGGCCGCGCCATCGGCGTCGACATGACGCCCGAGATGGTCGCCCGCGCACGGCTCGCCGCGGCCGGTGCCGCGAACGTCTCGGTGCTTCAAGGCGACCTCGAGCAGCTGCCCGTCCATTGCGGCGCCGTAGACGTCGTGATCTCCAACTGCGTGATCAACCTCGTCCCGGACAAGCGCCGCGCGCTCGTGGAGGCTTACCGCGCCCTTCGCCCGGGGGGCCGGCTGGCCATCCTCGACACCGCCTTTGACGCCGACCCGGGCGCGGATGTCCGCGCAGACGCAGACTCATGGTCGTGCTGCGTGGCCGGAGCCCTTGTCGCAGACGACTACCAGCAGACGCTGCGGTCCATCGGGTTCGAAGAAGTCCGACTGCGGATGCTGGACGCCGAGTGCGGCGAGGGAGCCTGTTCGGCCGATGGCGGTCCTACCGCCCGCGCGGTCGCGGTGACCGCGACCAAGCCGGGGACGCCGTCCGAAGGCCCGGTAATGCGTCCCGCGGTTCCCGCCGACCTGGACGGGATCGCGACGCTGCTCCACGAGGCCGGACTGTCGCCGTCCGGACTGCGGATCGAGGACGCGATCGTCGCAGTGGAGGGCGGGCATCTGGTCGGCGTCGTGGCCGTGGAGAGGCTGGGACGAAGCGCGCTGCTGCGGTCGCTGGCGGTGGCCGGCGCGCATCGCGGGCGAGGCATAGGCACCCGGCTCGTGATAGCCGCCCTGGAGGTGGCCCGGTGGTCCGGCGCCGACGAGGTGAACGCGCTGACGGCCGGCGAAACGGCCCTGTTCGAGAAGTTTGGCTTCAAGGTCGTCGCCACCAAGCCAGCGGGCTTCGCCTGCGCAACGGAGGGCTCCATCGGTGCCGACTGCGAGTGCGCCGTGGCCCTGAGGCTCTCCTTCGAGGACGCCGACCTGCCGCTGTTGGGTAAGCCCTCGCAGAAGCCGCTGCCAACCTTCGAAGGCAACGCCTGCTGCTGAAGGGCTGAGCCTTCAGTAGGTGAAGAACCCCCGGCCCGTCTTGCGGCCCAGGTAGCCCGCCTTGCCCATGTGCTCCAGCAGCGGTGCGGGAGCGTAGCCCGGCTCCCGGAACTCCGAGTTGAGCGAGTTCATGATCTCCAGCGTCACGTCGAGTCCCACCATGTCCACGAGCGCGAGCGGTCCGACCGGGTGCGCGCAGCCGAGGGTCATCGCCGTGTCGACGTCCTTTTCGGTCGCGTAGCCCTGCTCCACCATCCTCACCGAGTCGTTGAGGTACGGGAACAACAGGCGGTTGACGATGAACCCGGCCCGGTCCTCGCACACGACCGTGTGCTTGCCCATTCCCTCCGCAGCCGACTTGGCGATCGACAGCGTGTCCGTCGAGGTGGCCACGGTCCGGACGAGCTCGACCAGTCCCATCACGGGGGCCGGGTTGAAGAAGTGGACGCCGCACACCTTGTCCGGACGCGAGGTCGCCGCTGCCAGCTCCACGATCGGCAGCGACGAGGTGCACGACGCCAGGACGGCGTCCGGATGTGCGACACGGTCCAGCTCCGCGAACAGCGCTCGCTTGAGATCAAGGTCCTCGGCCACCGTCTCTATCACCAGGTCGACTTCCGCGAGCCGGGACAGGTCCGTCGTCCACGTCACGCGTCCGGCAGCGGCGTCGTACTCGGCCTGCTGCATTCGTCCGCGCTCGACGGCCTTGCGCATCGAGGCGTCCATGGCCTCTCGCGCGGCGGCCACCGACTCTTCGCTGCGGCCGCGGCACACGACGTCCATTCCCGCGCGGGCGGCGACCTGGACGATGCCGGCCCCCATCGTGCCGGTGCCGACCACACCCACGGACCGGACCGGGTGGCTGCCGGAGGGCAGGTCGACCCGGCCCCCGCTGCGCTCGTCCGGCACGACCTTGGACGAGTCGGGCTCGGCGTAGGTGTAGAACCCGCGTCCGGACTTGCGCCCGAGGTAGCCGGCGGTGACGAGGTGCTTGATCATCGGCGCCGGCGCATAGCGCCTTTCGGCGAACTGGCGGTGAAGCGACTCCATGATCCCGTAGCAGGAGTCCAGTCCAACAAGGTCCATCAGCGCGAGCGGCCCCATCGGGTGCCCGGCCCCCAGCCGCATCGCCGCGTCGATGTCCTCGCGAGACGCAAACCCCGACTCCAGCATCCGGACCGCCTCGTTGAGGTACGGGAACAGCAGAAGGTTGGCGATGAATCCGGCGCGGTCCCGGCAGACCACAGGCGTCTTGCCCAGCCGCTGCGCGAGCTCCGTCACCGACTGCAGGACGTCCGGACTCGTCGTCACCGTCCTGACCAGCTCCACGAGGTCCATCACGGGGGCCGGGTTGAAGAAGTGCAGCCCCACGACCCGCTCCGGACGCGAGGTCGCCACGGCCATTTCGATCACCGGCAGCGACGAGGTGTTGGTGGCGAGGATGGCGTGGTCGGCCAGCAGCCCGTCGAGGATCCCGAAGACCTGGCGCTTGGCCTCCAGCCTTTCCGGGACGGCCTCGACCACGAGGTCCGAGCCTTTCAAAGCCTCGAACGTGGTGTGCCCCGTGATGCGCCCCAAGGCCGCCTCCGCGTCCTGCTGGCTGAGCTTGCCCCGGGAGACTGCGCGGTCCAGCGAGTGGCGGATGCGGTCCATCCCGTGCTCCAGGCGCGCGTCGTCCACCTCGTGCACGACCACGTCAAAGCCGGCGCGCGCGAACAACTCGCTGATGCCCGAGCCCATCGTGCCGCAGCCGACCACCCCGACCACCCGGATGTCCTGTACCCCCATCGCTCCTCCTGACGCCTCGGCCAACGCCCGCTAGCGTGCCAGACGCGGCTCCGGCAGGAATCGGACGGGGGTCGAAGAACATCGGTCCATGCGGCGTCCAACAATTTCTCCCTTGCCTCACACCGTGAGGCGCATCTACAGGACTTGCGCGGCCGCTTTCATGGCAGGCGCCCTGGGCCTCGCCGCGGCGTGGGCAGGCGTCGGCCTGGCTCCGGTGCCCGTCCCCAAAGCGGCCTCACCGCACCCGGCGGCCTCGGCGGCGGCCCAGACGCCGGGACGCCAGGTTTCCGTCCGTCCGGGGGCCGAGACGTCGCCGGTGCAGGTGCAGTCGGTGCTCCACTCGGATGTCGCCGCTCCCTCCAGCCAGCTTCCGCCCGGTGAGTTTCTCGTCGGTGCGAACCGCACGAGCCTGGCGCCGGCTCCCGAGCTGTACGGCGGGACCCGCTGGCAGACCGAAGGCTGCTTTGAGGTCGACAAGGCCAACCCGGACACGACCCACGCCCTGCCGGCCCCCGGCCACGGCTGGCCGGCCTCGAGTCCGGACTGCATCTACCTGGGAGGGTTCGGCCTCGGTCCGGCGCGCGCTGCGCGCGCCGTGGACGACGGCGGCGTCTGGGTGAGGTCGCTGGCAGTCTCCAACGGCACGCAGACGATCGTCCACCAGGTCATCGACAGCGTCGGCTGGTTCTACCGCTACCAGGGATCGGCGTGTGCCGACTGCGGCTGGCACGACATCCGCAACGCCGTCAGCGCCCAGACGGGGGTTCCCCAGGACAACCTCGTCATGACCTCCACCCACAGCCACTCCGGCCCGGACAACTACGGCGGTTGGGGCGGCGTCCCCGACTGGTACTGGCGGCAGCTGCGCGACTCAGCGATCGCCTCGGCGAAACAGGCGGTGGCGAACCTCGTTCCGGGCTCACTGGACACCGGCTCCACCGTCCTGCGGGGAATGAACGGCGAGCGCCGCGACCACTACTACTCCACCCCCGACTACCAGGCGGTGTGGCTGCAGCTCAAGGAGAAGGACACCGGCGCGGCGGTGGCGACCATGGCCAACTACGCCGGACACCCGACGATCGTCAACACCAACCCGACCGCGACGGCCAAGTGGGACGCCGCCGCGGGAAAGTGCGCCTTCGTCGGGGGTCCGGGGACGCCGCTGCTTCACGCCGACTGGCCCGGCGCGGCGGCCCGGTCGCTGGAGGGCCGTTTCGGAGGCGTCGGCCTGCTCATCGAAGGCGGGCTGGGCAACGTCTCCATCTCCCGCAAGCCCGCCGGCAGGCCCTGCGACGCGACCGCCGACAACCCCACGGGGGCCACCTTCGGCAAGGAGGACGCGGAGGCCGAGGAGACGGGTGCGGCCTTTGCAGCGTCGATCGCGGCGGACGTCTCGAAGAACCCGATCCCGGTCACGTCCAACGAGATCAAGGTCAGCGTCCAGCAGGTAACGCACCCGGTCATGACCAACCAGGGGCTCGCGGTCCTCGGCTCCCTGGGACTGTTCAGCCGCGAGTTCGTCCCCGGGACCCCGGGGGCCGACGGACCGGGGGCCTACAGGTGGACCAAAGAGCGCAACGCCGGACCCGGGCAGCTGCGGGGATGTGAGACCTCGTCCGCCACGCAGATCAAGACGGTTGTCGGGGCGCACTCCATAGGCGAGTTCGGAGTCGCCTTCGCGCCGGGAGAGCTGTTCTCCAACGTCACCGAGGTCGTGAAGTCCAAGGCCAGCAGAAACGCGGCGCTGGCCGTCTACTCGCAGGCCAACGACGCTCTGGGGTACCTGATCCAGTCCTTTGAGTACGACTACAAGGGGGCCGGGACAGCCGGGGAGTACGCCACCCAGACCGGCGAGTACGAGGAGGCTTTCGCGCTCGACCACTGCCTGGGCGACCACGTCACCCAGTCGATGATCGACGCAGCCCGCGCCGTGGGCCTGTAGCGCCCGCGACCGCTGGGGGCCCTCGCCGGCTGCGCTTGCGTAGGCTTTGGGCATGGCCGTGAACCGCCCGCGGGACAAGCCCTGGCTGATCCGCACGTACGCAGGCCACTCGTCGGCGGCGGCGTCCAACGAGCTGTACCGCCGCAACCTCGCCAGCGGACAGACAGGTCTGTCCATCGCCTTCGACCTGCCCACGCAGATCGGCTACGACTCCGACCACCCGATGGCGGCCGGGGAGGTCGGCAAGGTCGGCGTCCCGGTGTGCCACATCGGCGACATGCGGGCGCTTCTGTCCGGGATCCCACTGGCGGACATGAACACGTCGATGACGATCAACGCCACCGCCGCCTGGCTGCTCGCGCTGTACGTGGCCGTGGCCGACGAGCAGGGGGCCCCCCGAACGGCCCTCCGGGGCACCACTCAGAACGACATCCTGAAGGAGTACCTGTCCCGCGGCACCTACGCCTTCCCTCCGGACCCGTCCATCCGCCTGACCGCCGACACGATCGAGTTCACCGGACGCGACATGCCGAAGTGGAACCCGATCAACATCTGCTCGTACCACCTGCAGGAGGCCGGGGCGACGCCGGTCCAGGAGA
>DATLNZ010000174.1 GCA_035536535.1 Actinomycetota bacterium
CGCCACGGCAACTGCGGCTGCCTGTGCGAAGCCTCCGCGGCGGCCCTCCGGCACCAGCGCCAGGACCCGGTCGGTCAGGGGGCGGGCCCACAGGATGAGCCCCACGGTCGCCCCGAAGGACAGCTGGAACCCGGGGTGGGACATCAGGTCCGGTGACGCGAGAACCAGCACGATGAAGGCCACGGCCGCCGCACGCAGCCCGTCGGCGATCCGGCCGGAAGAGGTGACGGCGAGCACGACGCCCGCCGTGACCACGGCCCGGAGCACCGAAGCCTCCAGGGCGGTCAGAAATGCGAAGAACACCAGCGGCGGCACGGCAAGCAGCGCGCGCAGGACACGTCGGCGAGGGACGATCCTGCGCACGACGAGCATCACGACCACCAGCACGACGGCCACGTTGGAC
This sequence comes from Actinomycetota bacterium, assembly GCA_035536535.1. NCBI lineage: Bacteria > Bacillati > Actinomycetota > Actinomycetota bacterium. Next base: position 404 of record DATLNZ010000174.1, read on the forward strand.
CCCGACACCGCCACCAGATGCGCCAGTCCCGTCGTACGGAAGTCTTCGAGCGTCCGGTCGTCCAGGAGCTCGATGTCCCCGTCGGTCATGCCCAGCAGCAACCCGGCCTGCCGACGCGGAAGGACGTCCTGCGCGGCGGCGGAGAAACGCGCCCGCACGGCTCCCGCGGCGAACCTGATCGGAGCCCCCACTCCCGTCACTCGCGAGTCGTCGGCGGCCAGCAACGGAGGGCCGGAGCGGCCTCGCCGCGGCGAAACGAGCGACCCTCGCGCGCACAGCTTGTGGCCCGGACGTGCCGCGGCCTCCGAGACGAGAACCGGCTCCCGAATCGCCCAGCGGTCGGCGCCGTCGGCGACACTGCGGGCGGACATGTCCAGCGAGCGTGGCCGGCGCCCGGTCACCACCCCGCACACCTCGACCACTCTTTCCGCCCGGGCGAGCACGGGCAGAACACCCTCACGCGCCGCAGCCGAACGCCAGGCCGCGTCGGCTGCCCCCGATGCTGCGGCGGCGAGGAGGACGGACACCACTCCTGCGCCGTGCGTCCAGCGGCGGGACTCGTCGATCCGCCCCGCACGCCACGCGGCCGCACCCGCCGCCAGCGCCACCACGCAGGCGGCGGACCAGGCGAGTGCATGGGACGGCCAGGAGCGGCCTCCCGCGACCCCGGCGGCCACGCAGGCCGCGGCGGCCACAAGCAGCTGTGTGCTCAAACCGACACCAGGTCGGCCAGCTGCTCCAGCTTGCGCGCTCCGATTCCCGGAACCTTGCCGAGGTCCTTGACCGTCTTAAAGGAGCCGTGCTGGGTGCGGAAGTCCAGGATCTTCTGGGCGGTCGCGGGTCCGATGCCCGGCAGTGTGTCCAGCTCGGCGACCGTGGCCGTGTTCAGGTTCACCTTCTTGGCGGCGGCGGCACCGGCGGATCCCGGCGGACCGTCGGACTGGCCTCTCACCGGCAGGACGACCTTGTCGCCGTCTTTGACCGGCGCGGCCAGGTTCACCCCGTCCACGTCTGCATCCGGGCGGGCTCCGCCGGCGGCCCGCACGGCGTCGTCCACCCGTCGTCCCTCCGGCAGGCCGTACAGCCCCGGACGGCCCACGGCTCCCCCCACGTGGACCCAAACACGCTTGGACGGCTTGCCCTGCTGCTTTGCAGGGGTCGCCAGCGCGACCTTCACCGCCCTGGGACGCTGCCTCGTCGCGACCCCGTAGCCTCCGGCCAGCGACACCGACGCAATCACCGCAAGCGCGGCAAGCCCTCGCCGCAGGTTCGAGGGCCGAGCGACCGTCTCCACTCCCGCCTCCTGACTCGGGGGGAAGACGCTGCAGTTCCGGACCGGCGGGCGCGGCGGTGCCGGACCCGGCCGGGTCCGGGGAAGAGAAGGGGAAGAAGCTACCTGGCGGCTTTTGCCCGCGGCTTGCGCGAGCGAGCTTCAGCCTGCCGCTTCAGACGTTCCTTCTTATTGCGCTGACGGTCTTTGCGCCAGCGGATCCACGCGCGGTCACCTTTACCCACGACGCCAGCATGCTAGACGCCGCCGACGACGTCCACTCGCGTCAGCGGGTGAGGACGTTCACCAGCCGGGGAGGGCGGGCCACCACCTGCACCGGGGCCCGGCCGGCGAGCAGGTTTTGGACCCGATCCGATGCCAGGGCCGCCGCGACAGCCTCCTGCTCGGAGATCGACGGATCGACCTCGATCCGGTCGCGCACCTTGGAATCCACCTGTACCACCATCGTCACCTGCTGGACGCGCGACAGCTCCGGGTCCGCCTCCGGCCAGGGCCTGTCGTGGATCGACCCCTGCCCGCCGATGGACTCCCACAGCTCCTCGGTGATGAACGGCGCGACCGGAGCCAGACACTGCAGAAGGATCTCCACGCCCTCCCTCAGCTCGCCCGCGGGCGCGCCGGCGGCAGCCTTGGACAGCGCCCCCTGCATCTCCATCATCCGCGCGATGGCGGTGTTAAAGGCGTACCTGTCGAAGTCGGAGGTGATCGTCGCCAGGTGCCGGTGCACCGTGCGCCGCAGCTCCGAGTCGCCGGCAGGCGGCGATGGGTCCGTCAGGGCAGCCGAGTTCTCGGTGACAAGCCGCCAGACCCGCTCTACGAACTTGTAGGCGCCCCAGACGGCCTCGGCCCCCTCGGCAGGCCAGTCGTAGTCCATCTCGGGTGGGCCGATGAAAAGGATGAACACGCGCAGCGCATCCGTCCCGTACCTGTCCAGGACCTCGCCCGGGTCGACGATGTTGCCCAGCGACTTGGACATCGCCCTGCCGTCCTTGGTGATCTGGCCGTGGTTCATCAGCCGCCGGAACGGCTCCGTGGCCGAGACCATCCCCATGTCATGCAGGACCTTGGTGATGAACCTCGCGTAGATGAGGTGCATCACGGCATGTTCGATGCCGCCCGTGTACTGGTCCACCGGCATCCACGCGTCCACGAGGGCCGGGTCGAACGGGGCACGGTCGTTGTGCGCGTCGCAAAACTTCAGGAAGTACCAGGACGAGTCGACGAAGGTGTCCATGGTGTCCGTCTCCCGCCGCGCTTGGCGACCGCACCCGGGACACGCCACCTCGAGCCACTCGGTGGCCGTGGCCAGGGGGGAGTCGGCCCCCTCGGCGGGCTGGAAGTCCACCACGTCCGGCAGCACCAGGGGCAGCTCCGACTCGGGCAGGGGGACGGTCCCGCACGTCTCGCAGTGGACGATGGGGATCGGCGTCCCCCAGTAGCGCTGCCTGGACACCAGCCAGTCCCGCAGCCGGTACTGGACCTCGCCCTGCCCGCTGCCCTCACGCTCCAGCAGCTCGATCACGGCGCGCTTGCCCGGCTCGGAATCCAGCCCGTCGAACGGTCCGGAGTTGACCATGACGCCGCTGCCCTCGAAGGCCTCGGTCATCTCCTGCGGGTCGAGGTAGTCGCGGTCCTGGACCACGACGCGCAGCGGCAGGTCGTACTGCCGGGCGAACTCGAAGTCACGTTGGTCGTGCGCGGGGACGGCCATGACGGCTCCCGTCCCGTACTCCATCAGCACGTAGTCGGAGGCAAAGACCGGGACCTCCTCGCCGTTCAACGGGTTGATCGCCCTCGCCTCCAGCGCGAACGCGCGGCGCTGGGAAGCCATCGACATCCTCTCGACCTCGGACTGGCGCCGGATCTCGTCCACGAACTGCTCGTAGTTGGACGTCTTTCCGGCGCGCATCGCCAGCTGGTGGGCGACCGGATGCTCGGGCGCGAAAACAAAGAAGGACACCCCGTACAGCGTGTCCGGCCGCGTTGTGTAGACAGGGACGACGTCGCCCGTCTCGACGATGGCGAAGTTGACCACGGCGCCCTCGGACCTGCCGATCCAGTTGCGCTGCTGGGTCAGGACCGCGTCTCCCCACTGCAGGTCCGCCATGTCGTCCAGCAGACGCTGCGCATAGGCGGTCGTCCTGAAGAACCACTGCTCGAGGTCACGAACCACGGGGGTCGAGCCGCACCTCCAGCAGACCCCGCCGTGCACCTGCTCGTTGGCGAGAACGGTGCGGCAGGACGGGCACCAGTTGACCTTGGCCCCCTTGCGATAGGCGAGGCCGCGCTCGTACAGCCTTAGGAACAGCCACTGGTTCCAGCGGTAGTACTCGGGGTCGCAGGTGTTGAACGACCGCTCCCAGTCGTAGGAGAAGGCGAGTCTCTTGTACGACGCGACAAACCGCTCGATGTTGGCGTAGGTCCAGTCGCGGGGGTGGATCCCGTGGCGGATGGCCGCGTTCTCGGCGGGGAGTCCGAAGGCGTCGAAGCCCATGGGATGCAGGACGTCATATCCCCGCATCTTCAGGAAGCGCGCTATCGAATCCCCGATCGTGTAGTTCTCGACGTGACCCATGTGGGTCTCGCCGGACGGGTACGGGAACATCTCGAGCACGTAGCGCTTGGGGCGGGTGGGCGTCCTGGGGGCCGACCAGGCACGACGGTCGTCCCAGGACTCGAGCCACTTCTTCTCGATGGACGCGAAGTCGTAGGGCCTGCGCATGGGCGATTCTACCGTTGCCGCGTCGGGGGCTTACCGCCGGCCCCGGCCAGGCGGTCCACGAGAGCAAGTGGATACGGGTGCAGGACGCTGGGCAGCGACCCGGCGTCCCCCCGGGCCCCGACCACGAGCGAGATGACGCGGTCCAGGCCGAGCTCCCCGGCCTCGTACGCCGTTATCACCTCCAGGAGCTGCGGACGGGAGTCCGAAGCCAGCGGGCGCAGCACTTCGGCGGCTCTGTCCGGCAGGCACCTGTCGGCCAGCGCCGCCGTGAATGCCTCTCCGTATCCGGCCAGGTCGTCGAGCGACGCCCGCGAACCGGCGGAGGCCGCGAGC
>DATLNZ010000175.1 GCA_035536535.1 Actinomycetota bacterium
GGCCCCCTCGGCCCACTGGTCCAGTGCCGGGTGGGTGTAGTGCTCGTAGTTCGGGAACACGTAGTAGCGGTGGCGGTACCCCAGTTGCACCAGCTTCTCGACCTGGCGGGTCACGCCCGATACCGGCACCAGCTCGTCGGCCGCTCCGTGAAAGATCGCCAGCGGGACGTTGCGGACGTTGTCCAGCAGCTTTCTCGTGTGCTGGGTCCGGGCGTCGCCGTCGTTGCTCTGGACGTAGCAGGGCGATGAGCCCCCCGACGCATAGGAGTCGCAGCCCGGGAAGTCCAGGCCGGTCCAGGCCCCCTGGGTGACGGGGGCGGCAACCGAAAAGGCGGCGGCGAACCGGTCCGGATACAGGATCGACAGAAGGTAGGAGGCCCACCCGCCCATCGAGTGCCCCGACACGTAAACCCGGTCCCGGTCGACCGGCCACAACCGCGTGGCGTCGTCCCACACCTCGTTGAAGTCGGCGTGCCCCTCGCCCAGGTACCAGGTGGACGTCCCCCGGCCGCGAGGGGCCACGACGATGCTGCCGTTGGCTTCACCGAGGTCGGCGAACACGCGGGGGACGACGTTGCCGGCGCCGTGCGTGTTGCCCCCTCTCCAGTGCATCCAGAAGGTCAGCGGCAGGAGCGAGTCCATCCGGACGGCCTCGGGCAGGTAGAGCCCGTAGTGCTGGTGGATGCCATCGCGGGAGCCCTCCGACGAGATCGCCTCCGAGGAAGTGAAGACCCGATCGTGGTATCCGGGGCCGGGTGAGTACCGCTCCGAGTGCCCGGACGAAAGCTTCGCGATGTCGACGTCGACGCTGAAGTCGTCGATGCTGCGGCTGTGAAGAGCGATCGCCTGCCGCTGATCGAACCAGGTCCTGACCGGCTCGTCGGTCCGGAAGGCGACGTTGGCGGGGTTCGGCCCCACGCTCAGCGTCTTCAGTTCGGAGGTTGCGGGGTCGAACAGGCCCGTTGCCGCAGAGAGCTTCAAGCCCTCGCCCGCGCCCAGAAGCGAAAGCGGGACGGCGGCCTCGATGGCGTTGACGAAGCCGGACGGGTTGACCTTTGCCTCGACGGCGGTCTCAGTGCCGCCGGCCAGGTCGTGTGCGCGCGCAGCCCCGTGGGCCAGAAGCACCGCGACCTCGGCCCCTGTGGTGATTCCCGAGTTGAAACCGGCGTCGCGGCTGCCGCCGGGGACCGTGTCGGCGAGCAGCAGGACCGCGGTGTCCGTGGGAGCCGCCATCGTCGTGGTCCGGGCCAGCACGTGCAGCGACTGGCCGTCTGAGGCCAGCCTCAGCTCGAGCAGGTCGGCGGCCGGCTGGAACCCGGCGTCGCCGTAGTTCTCGGGGCTCCAGATCCGGGCCGACTTGAGCTCGTCGGGGGCGTTCTGTCCCAGCGACTCCAGCCGCCGCGCCTGCGGCACCGCCCGCTCGGTCTCCCGGAACTGCTCCTTGCGTCGCGCGTCGGCGCCCTCGTCGGATCCCCATGAGTCGAAGATGTGGTCGGTGTAGACGAGCTCGCCGCGGTCGTGGACGACCGTTCCCCCGAAGCCGGTGCCGGACCCGGTCCAGTCCGAGATGTCGCCGTCGACGGTCTTGGGAGTGGGGACCACGGAAGGCAGGGGCGCCAGCGACGAGGATCCGCGCGGAGTGGAGGCGTGGGTCGCCGGGAGCTGCTCGAGCGCCGACGTGTCCTGCGCGCTCGCCGCGGGAGCCGCGGAAGCGACAACGGCCAAGGCGAGGGCTGACGCGATCCGGCGGCCGCGCGGCGGCATACGACGACGTCCCATGCCCCAGTGTTCGCCGCTGCGGGGGGCCGATCCTGCCGGGCCGCGGGGCCCCGCCCGAAGGGCGTGCCACAATCCGTCATGTGACCCTAGGCGAAGCTGAGCGGGTGCGGGCGCGGGTGGTGGTGTCGGGTGCCGTCCAGGGCGTGGGGTTCCGGTGGACCGCTTCCCGGCAGGCGCGCGAGCACGGCGTCGCCGGGTGGATCAGGAACAACGACGACGGGACGGTCGAGGCCGTGTTCGAGGGGGTCCCCGCCGCCGTCGACCACATGATCGCGTGGTGCCGGAAGGGCCCGAGGTCCGCGAGCGTGGCCGGTGTCGGCGTCCAGTGGGAGCCGCCCGAGGGGCTGACGGCCTTTGAGTGAGGCCCGGCGGCCGGGGCCCAATTCCGGCTGATCGTCTTTGAGTGAGCCCCGTCCGGGGCCCCAGTTCCGGGCTGACGTCGGTTGCTGCCCCTATCCTGACGCGGTGCACCTCGACTCCTTCACCCTGCGCGGCTTTAAGTCGTTCGCCGACAGGACCCTCATCGAACTGGACCGCGGCCTCGTGGCCGTCGTCGGCCCCAACGGGGCGGGCAAGTCCAACCTCATCGACGCGCTGATCTGGTGCCTCGGCACCCTGTCCACCCGGGCGCTGAGAGCCGAGCGCATGGAGGACGTGATCTTCACCGGCACCATCGGCCGTCCGGCGCTGGGCATGGCGCAGGTGTTGCTGACCTTCGACAACTCCTCCAGGACCTTTCCCATGGACGCGTCACAGGTCCAGATAGGAAGGACTCTCTTCCGCGACGGCGCCAGCGAGTACTCGCTCAACGGCGCCACCTGCAGGCTGCTGGACGTCCAGGAGCTGCTGTCGGAGGCCGGGATCGGACGGGAGCTGCACGCCGTCGTCGCCCAGGGGCAGGTGGACGAGATCGTGTCGGCCTCCCCGGAGCAGCTGCGGTCGTTTGTGGAGGAGGCCGCAGGGATCTCCAAGCACCGCCGCCGCAAGGAAAAGGCTCTGCGCAAGATCGAGCAGGTCGACGCGGACATCGCCCGCGCCGCGGACCTGCTCGGCGAGCTTCGCCGCCAGATCCGCCCCCTGCGTACGCAGGCCGACCAGGCGGTCCGCCACAAGGAAGTGAGCGAGCGGCTGCGCGAGCTGAGGATCCGCCTTCTCGTGGGAGAGCTCGAGGACATCGACCGGGAGCGGGCCCGCAGCACCGGGGGCCGCGAAGCGGCGTCTTCCGCTCTTGCAGAGCTACGGACGCGACAGGAGGCGCTGCGAAACGAGCGGGCGCAGGCCGAGGCGCGTCTGGACCAGGCCCGGCTGCGCGCGGCGAAGATGCGAAGGAGCCTGGACCACCTCCGGGCAGCCCAGACGTCGGCCCTGCGCGCGGTGCTGATCATGCGGGAGAGGGCCAACGCCGCCCCAGACGCCCGCCGGCGCGATGCGGTCGCTATCAAGCGCGTGGCCGTCGACGCCGAGGAGGTGCAGGTCCGGGCCTCCCTGGAGTCGGCTCAGTCCACGCTTGCGGAGCGCGAGGCGCAGGTGTCGGCCTTGCGCTCGTCCAAGGCCGCCGCCGACGCCGAGACCGCGGAGGCGTCCGCCGGGCTGGCTGAAGTCCGACAGGAGGCGACGCGCACAGAAAGCGAGGCGCGGTCCGCGGAGCAGACGGCCATCACGGCAAGGGCGGAGGCGGCCGCGGCCTCCGAGAGGCTTGACCGGGCAGACGACCGCATCTCGCGGCTTCAGCAGCAGGCCGACCTGCTCCGCCGGGACATCGAGACGCTCGACTCCGATTCCGGACGAGCGGGCATGACCGTCGAACGGCTGGAGGCCGAGCGGACGCAGTCCAAGGTCTCGTTTGACGAGGCCGACCGCAGGCTCCGCGCCATCGACTCGGAGCGCGCGGTGCTGTCCGGACGTCTGGAATCGCTGCGCGTGGCGCGCGACCTGACGGCGTCCAGGCGGGCGGGGGCCGAGGCGTTCAAGACGGGACACGGCGTGGCCCACGGGGTGAGGGGCATCCTCGGCGACTCGATCAGGGTGGCGTCCGGACTCGAGGCCGCAGTGGAAGCGGTCCTGGGTCCGGCCGTGGACGCGCTGGTCGTGGCGGGGGCCTCGCTCCCGCGGGCGGTGAAGGCGGCCGAGGACGAACGCGCCGACGTCCTACTTGCCTCGACCCAGGCGGCCGTGGAGACACAGCCGGCTCCCGCTGGCGTTCGCAGGCTGTCCGAGGTCGTGGAGGCGCCGGGGTGGATGCGCGGCACCGTCGATGCGCTGCTGTCCGGAGCCGTGCTGGCCGACGACTGGGACTCGGCCGTCAGGCTGGCGGCCTCGCATCCCGACAGGACGTTCGTGACAAGGGAGGGCCGGGTCCTGTCTCCGCGTGGGGTGTCGCGGCCCGCCCGGTCGGTCGGACACGGGGTGCTGGGACTCGGACCGGCCATAGACAAGGCCGAGGAGGCGTCCCGCAAGCTCGATGCCGAGATCGGCCGCTGGACGACCAACCGTGACCGTCATCGCCGGGACCTGCAGCGCATCGAAACCGAACTCGAGGAGTCGCGCTCGGTGCTGCACGAGATGGAAGGACGCATCGCCGCCGCTGCCGACCGCCTGCGCGAGTTGGGGGCCGAGGAGCACGGAGCGACGCTGGAGCGCGACCTGGCTTCCCGCGACCGGTCCGAGAGGCTGCGCACGGCCGAGTCGGCGACCGCCCAGCGCCAGGACCTGCTCGCCAGCGCCGCGGTGCTCCGCGAGCAGGAGACGGTGCTGTCGGAGCGCATGGCGAAGGCCGGCGAGTCCGCCGCTGCTCTGGAGTCGGAAGCGGCGGGGATCCGCGAGGAGCTGACGGAATGTTTGACGACGCAGGCGTCGCTCACGGAGCGGCTGCGCGGACTGGAGCGGGCGCGCGAGGAGCTGCGTGCCGAGGAGGCGGTGCACGCGGCGCCCCGCACCGACCCGGAGGAGCTGACCGCCGCGGAAGCCCTGCTTTCCTCGACTGAGACTCTGGCCGCGGCCTCCCAGGAATCGGTTCGCGAGCTTCTGGCCCGCGAGGAGTCCGTCGAGCAGGAGCTGCGGACGGTGGCCGCCGAGGTTTCCAAGGTCGACGTCGAGGTGACCGCCATGGAGCCGCGCGCCCTGCGGGCCGCCGAGGACATCGCGAGGCTGGACGTCCGGGCCGAGGAGATCGGCTCCCGGCTGGCGCGCGACCATGACATCCCGCCGTCCCGGGCGCGGGCGGAGTTTCCGCTGGACGGAGACGCGGAGGCCCAGGAGGCGGAGGCGTCGAGGCTGGAGGCCGAGCTGCGCCGGATGGGTCCCGTGAACCCGCTGGCCGCCCAGGAACTGGTGGCGCTCGATGAACGGCAGGCGTTTCTGGAGGCCCAGATCGAGGACCTCCGGCGGTCCCGGCGCGACCTGATGAAGCTGGTCCGCGCGGCGACCGAGCGCATGCGCGAGATGCTCGTGACGGCCGTCCAGGACGCCGACGTCCGCTTCCGCGAGGTGGCCGGGCTGCTGTTCCCGGAGGGAGACGGCCGCCTGCGCCTGGTCGAGTCCGAGGAGGACCCGCTGGAAGGGGGTCTGGAGATCGAGGTCCGCCTCGGGCGCAAGGGACACCGGCGCCTGGCGTTTTTGTCCGGAGGCGAGAAGGCTCTGGCGGGACTCGGCTTTTTGTTCGCTCTCCACCTGGCGCGGCCGACGCCGTTTTTGGTCCTGGACGAGGTCGACGCTCCGTTGGACGACGCCAACCTCGGGCGATTCCTGAGACTGCTGGACTCCCTGCGCACCCAGACACAGGTGCTCGTTGTCACGCACCAGAAGCGGACGATGGAGCGGGCGGACTCGCTGATCGGCGTCACGCTGAACCCCGACGGCACCTCCCGGGTCGTCACGCAGAAGCTCCAGGAGCCGGCGGTGCGTGACGGCGAGGAGGCCGGGCGGGTCCTGTCCTGATCGGCTTCGCGTAGCCTGGACCGGTGCCCGAGTCCGTCGCCGGTTCGACCTTCGCCGTACTGGCCCTCGCGGCGGCGTTGGCAGTCTCCGTCCTTCTCATCCGCAGGTGGGGCGTCGAGATCCAGCAGGATCCTTTCGCCAGGCTGATCCGGACCATGGCTCTGCCCCTGCTCGCATCCACGGGAGGCGACGAGGGGGACAGGCGGAGGTGGTTCCGCCGCCGGGACCGAGAGGCCCAGCCCCCGGAGGAAGGCTCCGAGGACCAGGCCGCGCCGGCGGACGACGATCCCTCGGGAGGGCTCGCAGCCGCGGCCGACACGCCCCCCGCCGCGGCGAGCGTTCGGGAGCGCCCAAAGCCGGGGGCACCACCGGACGGCGCAGTTGACGACGCTCCACGTACCGCGGCTCCCGCCCGGCGCCTGAAGTCCCGGCGCCCGCCGCTGGACCACGTGCCCTTTCAGGCGTCGGACTCCGAGACGCCGGAGGAGCGCCAGGAGCGGATGCGGGACCGCTTCCGCCGCGGGATGCGCAAGACGCGCGACTACCTCAACCGCGACGTCAGGGAGGTGTTCGGCCCCGGACCCGTGCCCGAGGCCTTTGACGACCTGGAGGACGTCCTGGTGCGCGCCGACCTCGGCGTGATGACCGCCAGTGCGCTGGCCGACGAGCTGCGCGAGCGCGGGCGCGACCTCACGTCCGACACGCTTCCCGACGCGCTGAAGGAGTCGATGCGCACCTTCCTTCAGGACTTCGACCGCCGCCTGCGCGTCAACACGCACGGCCTGTCGGTCTGGCTGGTGGTGGGGGTCAACGGCACCGGCAAGACGACGACCATCGCCAAGCTCGCCCGCCACGCCGTGGATCAGGGATTCACGGTGTGTCTGGCGGCAGCCGACACGTTCCGTGCCGCGGCCATCGACCAGCTGCAGACGTGGGGCGAGCGGGTGGGCGTGGACGTGGTCCGTCAGCACCCGGGGGCCGACCCCGGAGCGGTGGTCTTCGACGCGATGGCACATGCCAAGGCCCGGGGTCATGACCTTCTGATCGTGGACACCGCCGGACGGCTGCACACCCGAACCCCGCTCATGGAGGAGCTGCGCAAGGTCAGGCGGGTCATCGACCGGGAGCCGGACCTTCTGACCGAGTGCCTGCTGGTGCTGGACGCCACGACCGGGCAGAACGGTGTTACGCAGGCGCGTGCGTTCCGTGAGACCGTCGAGGTCACGGGACTGGTCCTGGCGAAGCTGGACGGGACCGCAAAGGGCGGCATCACGTTCGCCGTCGAACGGGAGCTGGGGATCCCGGTGAAGGTCGTCGGTCTGGGGGAGAAGGCCGAGGACCTGGCCCCCTTCGACCCGGAATCGTTCGTCGAGTCGTTGTTTGAAGACGTCCACGGCTGAACCCGCACCAGTAGCGCCCCGACCACAGCCCGCAGCGCGCATGCAGGACATTTCCCTCCCGCGCAGAAAGCTGTGGCATGCGCCGGACGATCACCGCCCTAGCGGTTGTGCTCGCCGCTGCCGTCCTTCCGCCTCCAGCGTCCGCCTCGCACGGGCCGAACCTGGACGCGATGGACGACTACCTGATCGCACTGGTGAACCAGGGTCGCGACGACCCCGTCCAGAACCCCTCCGGCGCCCGGTGGGGCCTCGCCCTGCACATGGGCCTGGCTCCCAAGGCGCGCCAGCACTCGCGGTACATGATCAACACCGGACGCCTGAGCAACGACAACCTGGCGGTGCGGGTCTCGACCACCGACCCGGACCCTTTCGAAGCCAACGGCCCCCCCGACGACGGCTTCACGGCCTCCTACTGCGAGAACGTCGCCAAGACGTCGCGGATCCCGTCCGGAGTGCGCATAGACCGCAGGATCGTCGAGGACGTCTACGCGGCGTGGCGTGACTCCCCCGGACACCGCGCCTGCATGTTCGACGAGACAGCTTCCGGCTACTCCGTCACGGGGGCCGGTTTCCAGGAGCAGACATTCGCGGACGGCGACTACGCGATGTGGGTGACGCTCACGGTCGTGAAGGACACCACTCCCGGCGACTACGTGCCATACCCGCCGCCGTCTCCCACCGCGTCGCCTTCGCCCAGCCCCACGCCGACCGTCACCCCCGCTCCAACGCCGACGGTCACGCCCACGCCCACCCTTACTCCCGATCCAACACCAACCTCCACGTCCCAGCCTTCGCCGACGTTGACTCCGGCCCCCAGTCCGTCCGCTTCGCCCACACCCAGGCCCGTGTGCTTCCGAGTGCTCGGCCTCCGCGTGTGCATCTGACTTGCGGAGAAAAAAGAGGAATGCCCGGAAGGGCGGCGAACACCTGCAGCGAGAGGGGAACACTTTGCGCCCGCAGAAGATCTTCACAGCCTTCGTTGCAGCAGCCGTGATAGGGACGGCAGCCCCGGCCGCGTCCGCCGCCGAGACCTGCCGCTTTGACGCCGGCATCTCGCCCGGCGCATCCGTTTCCAAGACGTGCGAGATCGTCAACAACGACCCCGGCCGCGACGCGACCTTCTACCTGCACGTCAACCAGGCCTCGATCAAGGTCTTCAACGCAAGCGACCAGGACGTGACCAGCACGGCCGACGGGCGTACCTTCCTCGGATTCTTCACTTTGTCGCTTGCGACGGAACGGGTTCTGACGGTGTCCACTCCCACGGGAGACGAAAGCGACGACGCCGACCTGGCGAAGCTGCCGGCCGCGCACAAGCAGACGTGCTCCGACAGGCCCCTTACCGCGCTGACCGGCGACCGCTCGAACTTCGATGGCACCTACTGCCGAATCGGCAGGGTCCGTCGCGGCAACTACGCGTCGCCCGGCTTCGATCGCAGGGCCTTCACGGTGTCGCTGAGCATGGCCGACTCCGGCGACCAGTCCAGGTTCATCGGCTGGTACATGTCGTTTGGCGAAGTGATCACGGGGATGGTGCCCGCCGCCTCCGACTGCGCGGGCTCGTGCCTGCCCGTCTACGAGCGCTGATGAGACGACTCGTCGCAACCGCCTCGGTGCTGGCGATGCTGATCGCGTCCGCCCCCGTAGCTTCCGCCCAGCTGTCGGCGGTCCCCATCTGTTCGTTCACCGGGTCCATCTCCCCCGGCACGTCGATCGAGAAAAGCTGCATAGCCGCCAGCCCTGTCTTTGCCGACACCACGGTCTCCACCTACGTGGACCAGTCGTCCATCCGCGTCTTCGACGAGCGCGACAGGGTCGTCACAGGTCCCGACCGCGACACCTTCATCGGGTTCTTCCGCCTGTCCTTGTCCACACAGCGCATCCTCACGAGCGGGGATCCGGCCAATGAGACCACGGACCCGGACGTCGCTCCCCAGCCCCGCGCTGCGGCGCCTTTCCGGCCCACGTGCGTGGACCGGAAGCTGACCGAACTCACGGGCGTTTCGCCGGGCTCCGACGCGACTTCGTGCCGGGTCGGGCGCGTCCGGGCAGCCGGGACGCCCTACTTCACCCGGGAGTACGTGGAGAAGCTGACGATGCTCGACACGGGCGACCAGACGAAGTACGCCGGGTGGGGCATCCAGTTCGACGAGTTCGAGCGGTACTACACGCCCGCCCTGCGTGACTGTGGCGTTGCCTGGGCCTGCGAGTCCCGGGGGCTCAGCCTGTACGAGCGGTAGCAGCCCGCACCCGCAGTGAGGGGTCTGCGACTCTCCTGACCCTCACAGGTAGAGGCCGGTCCCGCTCCCGTCCAACCGTTGGGACGCGACCGCGTGGATCTCACGCTCGCGCAGCAGGAGGTACTCCTCGCCACGGATCTCCACCTCCAGACCGGAGTCCGAAAGCATCAGGACCTGGTCGCCCGACTCGATCTGCCGCACCGTGGGACCCACAGCGACCACCTCCGCCCAGATGCAGCGCTTGCTGACGCTGGAGGCGGTGGCCGGGATGAGCAGCCCGCCCTTCGTGGTCCTCTCGCCGTCCGCCCCGGGGGC